>DASZQC010000436.1:0-7353 GCA_035549815.1 Dongiaceae bacterium | reverse complement strand
GGCGATCATGTGCGCCATCACGCGCGCCAGATCGCCGAGGCCGGATGAGCGCCATGCTCCGCCTGATGAAACTGGCGCTAATCCTTTGCCTGGTGCTCGGGCTCGCCCTGACCGGCGCGCAATCCGCCGCGGCGGCCGAGCTGCCGCAGATCAGGGTCGGCACGCTGAAATTCGGCACGGTCAATTGGGAGCTCGCGGTGATTTCGGAAGGCCTGGATCGCCAGCACGGCTTTATCCTGAAGCGCGTCGATTTCGCCGACAAGGACGCCACCAGCATTGCGCTGCAATCGGGCGAGGTCGATGCCATCGTCACCGACTGGATCTGGGTCGCGGCGCAACGCAAGCTGGGTCACAACTATACCTTCGTTCCCTTTTCCCGCGCGGTCGGCGCGGTGATGGCCGATCCGGCCAAGGGCATCCGTTCGGTCGCCGATCTGGCCGGGCGCAGCATCGGCATCGCCGGCGGCGCCAGCGACAAGAGCTGGGTCCTGCTGCAGGCCTATGCACGCAAGACCGCCAACCTGGAACTGAAGGACAAGGCCGACGTACAGTTCGGCGCGCCGCCGCTTCTGAACGAGCTCGCATTGCGCGGCAAGCTGGATGCGGTGCTCAATTTCTGGAACTTCAACGCCCGCCTCAAGAGCCAAGGCTTCGTGCCGGTCGTTTCCATCCGCGACATCCTGCCCGAACTCGGCCTGGAGGCCGACCCGCCGCTGCTCGGCTGGGTCTTCGCCGAAAGCTGGGCGACGGAGCATCCGACCCTTGCCACCGGGCTGATCGACGCTTCCTACGCGGCCAAGCGGCGGATGAAATCGGACGACGCGGTCTGGGACCGGCTGCGGCCAATGATGGATGCCGAAGACGATATCCTGTTCCAGGCTCTGAAGGAGGGCTTCCGCGAGGGCGCGCCAGACGGCTATGTGCGCGAGGATATCGCCGCCGCCGAAAGCGCCTTCGCCCTGATGCGACAGGCCGATCCCGCCTCGGTCGGCAATCTCGATTCCCTGCCGGAAGGAACTTTCTGGTCCGGTTACTGGAAATGAATCGACCGAACGTCAATCGCCTGACGAGCGCGCTGCCGCTTCGGCTCAGCGCGGGCTGGAATCGCCTGTTTTCGGTCGTCGCGCTGCTGGTGCTATGGCAGGCGGCCGCCGGTATTGTCGGTGACCCCGCCATGCTGCCCTCGCCCATGGCGACCTTCCGGGCCGGCTATGCCGCGCTGCGCAGCGGTGAGTTGCTGTTTCATGTCGGAATCACCCTGGCGCGCGTCGCTGTCGCCTTCGCGCTCGCCATGCTGATCGGCACCGCCATCGGCATCGCGCTGGGCCGATCGCCGGTGCTGGACCAGATGTTCGGCGGCTGGCTGGTGCTGGGCCTCAATCTGCCGGCGCTGGTCACCATCGTGCTCTGCTACATCTGGTTCGGCCTGACCGAGGCGGCGGCGATCCTGGCCGTCACCATCAACAAGGTGCCAACCGTGGCCGCCATCCTGCGCGAAGGGGCCAAGGCGCTCGATCCCGCGCTGCTGGAAATGACGCGGGTCTTCGCGGTCAAGCGCGCGCGCGTGCTGACCCGCGTGATCCTGCCGCAGCTCGGTCCCAGCCTGATGGCGGCGGCGCGCGCCGGCCTGGCGTTGACCTGGAAGATCGTGCTGGTGGTGGAACTGCTCGGCCGGCCGAACGGGGTCGGCTTCGAGATCCGAACTTTCTTCAACTTCTTCGACATCGCGTCCATCCTCGCCTACTCGCTGACCTTCATCGGCGCCGTCATCGCCATCGAGATCGTCCTGCTACAGCCGCTCGACCGCCGATTGGGGAAATGGCGGCGCGCATGACCGGCCTGGTCCTGCGCGGGATCACGCGCGACTTCGACGATCCGGCGCCGCGCCGGGTGCTGGACGGCATCGATCTGCAGATCGTCAAAGGCGAGTTCGTCAGCCTCGTCGGCCCGTCCGGCGCCGGCAAGACGACCTTGCTGCGCATCATCGCCGCCCTGGATGACGGCTACGGCGGCGAACTGGCCTGGCAGGGCGCGCGGCCACGGCTCGGCATCGTGTTCCAGGAGCCGCGCCTGGTTCCCTGGCTCGACATCCTTGGCAATCTCCTGCTGGTGAGCGGGCCGGAGGCGACGCAGGAAGCACGCGTATTACTGGACGCCGTCGAGCTTGGCGGCAACGAAACGGCTTTGCCCGGCCAGCTTTCCGGAGGCATGCAGCGGCGCGCGGCGCTGGCGCGGGCGTTGCTGGTCAAGCCGGATTTCCTGCTGCTGGATGAGCCCTTGATCTCGCTCGACGCGGCATTGGCGGAGCGCATGCGGCGCCTGCTGAATGAGTTCTGGCGCACGCACCGGACGACGACTCTGCTGATCACGCACAACCTGGCGGAGGCGGCGGCCTTGTCCACCCGCATCGCGATCCTGTCGCCGACGGAGCGGCGACTTGTCGCCGATTGCGCCCTGCCGCCGCCGGACCCGCGCCTGCGCGACGACCCCGCCGTGGCGGCGGCGCTGGAAAAGCTGCGCCGGCTGACCCATGCCTGGCCGAAACCGGCCGCCACGCCATTGAGCCGGGCCGGCTGAACGCTATTGGATCAGGTCGCCGCGCACATCCAGCATCGGCACGTGATATTCGCGCAGGATCGCCTGGATCGCGTCCTTGTTCTCCGCCAGCAGCTTGTCGATATCGCCTTTCCAGCGATGCTCGCCGGGCCGCACGCCCATCGCGATGTAGTAGTCCATGCGGGTGTTCTTCGCCTCGTGCAGCAGTGGCGTGATGGTCAATTGATCGCCGTGCTGGGCGGCGAAATAACCCGCGAGCGGCCCCCACAGCAAGGCGACGTCGATGGTGCCCGCCGCCAGATCCTCGATCATCTGATGACTGGGGGAATCGTAGCGCGTGTCGACCATCAGATCGTATGGCCGGACATGGACCATCAGGCCCCTGCGCGCGGCAATTCCGGCCGGCGGCGTGCCGGCGATCAGGCCGATCTTCAGCGATTTCAGGCTGGGATCGTCCAACCGGTCGGCGACGATGGCATCGGCCTTGCGCGTCACCATCACGTAGGTGGAACGGTAATAGGGATTGGTGCTGAGCGCCAGTTCGGCGCCGCTCACCAGGCCGATCACAAGGTCGCAGCGCCGCGCGCGCAAGGTGTTGCGCAGGAAACCGGTCGCCTGGGGAAACCAGGTGTATTTGACCGGCACACCCAATTTTGCCGCAAGTAGCTCGGCGATTCTGTTCTCGAAGCCTTCGCCCTTCACATTCGAAAAGGGCATGTTGCCGGGATCCGAGCAGACCCGCAGCGCCGAGCGGTCGACCGCCTCCGGCTGATCGGCGGCAAACGCCGCGCCCCCACCCGTCAGCAGGACGAGAATTGCGAGGCAAAGCGCCCGGATCGCCATCGCCGCCGGCTATTGGCCCATGCAGGCGGCTTCCGCTTCCGCCGCCTCGGGCGGTTTGTCGGCGTGCTTCGGCGGACGGCCACGCCCGACCACGCCGTCGGAACGCGCCTTCAGATAGGCGTAGATGTCGTCGAGATAGCACATCACGTTCGGATCCAGCCCGAAGGCCGGCATCTTCTTTTGGCTTGCGGTGTTCACCTCGGACTTGCCGTTGACCACGATGTCGGTGAATTGCTCGTAGCTGAGCCGCTTCAGGGAATCGACCAAAGCCGGGCCGAAGGAGCTGCCGGCCCCGTCGGGGCCATGACAGGTGTGGCAAACACTGTTGTAGCGGCGGAACCCGCTGAAGGTGGGCCAATCGACCGTGCCGTCCTCGGCGATGTGATAGGGCTTGTCCTCCGCCGAGGCAGTCTCCTGCGCCAGCGCGGGGCCGGAGCCGAAGCCCGAAGCAATCGCGATCGCAATCAACCAACGCCAATCAGAGCGCATCAAGGCCCCCTGGTCCGATTTTGTTTCTGGAGCGAGAAAGCGGATCGAGTGGGCGAAGGCATCGCCCACTCGATCCTTGCCAGTCGATCACTCAGGGAGCGTGAACACGGTCATCGTGCCGCCGAGCGCCGTGTAGCTCGACAGCGCCTTGTAGGCACCGACGGCGCCGAGGCCGGCGGTGTCTTCGGTCAGGCCCGCGGCCATGCCGATGCCGGCCCAACCGCCGACGCCGGACAGCACCGCGATATACTGCTTGCCGTCAAGCTCATAGGTGTTGACGTTGCCGATGATGCCGGACGGAGTCTTGAACTTGTAGAGCTCCTTGCCGGTCTCGGCATCGACCGCCTTCAGATAGCCCTCCAGCGTGCCGTAGAACACCACGTCGCCGGCCGTCGCGAGCGCGCCGCTCCACACCGAGAACGGCTCCGGCAGCGACCACTTGATCTTGCCGGTGGTCGCATCCCAGGCGATGAAGTTGCCGAGATGATCCTCGCCCTTGGGCGGATACATGCTCAAGGTCGCGCCGACATAGGGCTGGCCGGCGGTATAGGCCACCTTGAACGGCTCGTAATCCATGCAGACATGGTTGGTCGGCACGTAGAACAGGCCGGTCTTCGGCGAGTAGGCCGAGGGCTGCTGGTCCTTGCTGCCCAGAGCGGCCGGGCAGATGTTGGTGGTGTTGACGTCCTCGCCGCTGGCTTCGGTCGAGAACTCCTTCACCCTCTCGGGCAGGCCGGTTTTGATATCGACCTTGGTGGCCCAGTTCACCGCCGGATCATACTTTTCGGCCACCAGCAACTCGCCGGTGTCGCGATCGAGCGTATAGCCGAAGCCGTTGCGGTCGAAATGCACCAGCAGCTTGCGGTCCTGGCCGTTGATCGGCTGATCGACCAGGATCATCTCGTTGACGCCGTCATAGTCCCATTCGTCATGGGGCGTCATCTGATAGACCCATTTCGCCATGCCGGTGTCGGCATCGCGCGCGAAGATGGTCATCGACCATTTGTTGTCGCCCGGGCGCTGCGCCGGGTTCCAGGTACTGGGATTGCCGGTGCCGTAATAGACCAGGTTGAGGTCCGGGTCATACGACATCCAGCCCCAGGTGGTGCCGCCGCCGATCTTCCATTGATCGCCTTCCCAGGTCTTGATGCTCGAATCCTTGCCGATCGGCTTGCCGAGCGCGGTGGTCTTCGCCGGATCGACCAGGATCTGATCGTCGGGGCCGGCGGAGAAGGCCGTCCACGCCTTCGATCCGTCCTTCATGTTGTAGGCGGTGACCTTGCCCAGTACGCCGAACTCGCCGCCGCTGTTGCCGATCAGGACCTTGTCCTTGATCACCAGCGGGGCCGAGGTGCCGGTCTCGCCCTTGGTCGGGTCGCCGTCGACCGCACTCCAGACTTCCTTGCCGGTCTTCGCATCGAGGGCGACCAGCTTGGTGTCGGCTTGGTGCAGGAAGATCTTGCCGTCGCCATAGGCGACGCCGCGATTGACCGTGTCGCAGCACATCACCGGGATGACGTTCGGATCCTGCTGCGGCTCGTATTTCCAGACGATCTGGCCGTCCTTGCTGAGATCGAGGGCGAACACCGTGTTGGGGAACGGCGCATGCACATACATCATGTTGCCGATCACCAGCGGGCCACCCTCGTGGCCGCGCAGCACGCCGGTGGAGAAGGTCCAGGCGGCTTGCAAGGTGCCGACATTGTCGCGATTGATCTGATCGAGCCCGCTATAGCGCGTGCTGGCATAGTTGCCGAGCGGCATGACCCATTGCTTCGGGTCCTCCTGCAGCTTCAGCAATTCGTCGTTCGCCACGGCGTGCGTTGCCCACAGGCCCATCGTGCCGGCAAGAGCCAGCACAAACCCTGAAACAGGCTTCAGTCTTGCCATCTCTTCCTCCCGATATGGATTGACCTACAGATGCCGCCCAGATTCCGCTGGGTCCGGTGATCTGCCGGAGTCGGATCCGATTTTATTTGCCGTCTTATGCGTGCCGTCCGCGGCGACGCTGGCGCCGCCGCGGCAAGATGGAACGTTAGTCGACAAAGCGGTGAAAGAGCATTGTCCTTTGGTACAAATTCGACGGATGGAAGCGGCGCGACATCGCACAAGCACATTCGCGCGTCGAGAGGACGACGCGTTTCCCACGACGCGATGGCCGCTCAGCGCGCGGTGGCGGCGACCTTTGCCGCAATGTCCTGCGGCGTCATCCGGCGATAGACGAAATCCGGCGCCGGCGCCGCGGAGGCCGCCGCCAGGTCGCGCATGGTCTGATGCGACGGCGACAACGCGCAAGCGGGATCGGTCGCGGTGGCGGAACCGGTGATCGCCAGCGCCTGGCAGCGGCAACCGCCCCAATCCACCTCGCGCTGATCGCAGGAGCGGCACGGTTCCGGCATCCAGCCGGTGCCGCGATAGGCCTGGAAGGCTTCGGACGTCGCCCAGATTTCCGCCAGCGGCTTGTGACGCACGGAATCGAAGGTCAGCCCGGGAATTGTCTGCGCGGCGTGACAGGGCAGGACCTCGCCGCTCGGCGTGATGTTGAGGAACTGCCGGCCCCAGCCGCCCATGCATGATTTCGGCTGGCGGGCGTAGTAATCCGGCACCACGTAGTCGATCACGATCCGGCCGCGCAGCCGCTCGCGCGCCGCCTCGACCGCGCGCGTCGCTTCCTGGACCTGGGCCAGGGTCGGCATCAGGGCCGCGCGGTTGCGCAGCGCCCAGCCATAATATTGCACATGCGCAACCTCGACCCGCCCGGCGCCGAGCGCCACGGCCAGATCGATCATGCGCTCGACACGGCTCACATTGTGGCGGTTGATCACGGCGTTGAGGGTGAGCGGCAGGCCGATTTCGCGCACCCAGCGGGCGAAAGTGAGCTTCTTGCCCTGCACGCCGGGATAATTGGCGATATAGGCGGCGGTCTGGTGATCGACGTCCTGGATGCTGAGCTGGACATGATCCAGGCCCGCCTCCGCCAGCGCCGCCAGCCGTGCGCGGTCCAGCGTGACGCCGGAGGTGATCAGGTTGCTGTAGAGCCCGATTCGGCGTGCATGCGCGACCATTTCCGGCAGGTCCCGCCGTACCGTGGGCTCGCCGCCGGAGAAATGCACCTGCAGCACACCCAGCTCCGCCGCCTCGTCCAACACGCGCAGCCACTCCGCCGTCGTGAGCTCGCCCTTCGCCCGCTCCAACTCGAGGGGGTTGGAGCAATAGGGGCATTGCAGCGGGCAGCGATGCGTCAGCTCCAGGAGGGCAGCCAATGGAGGTGCGGGGCTCATCCGACCAGGATCCGCTTCTCGATCAAATCGCCGACCATGTCCTGGACATCCTGGGCGATCTCACTGCGCTCGGCCTTGTAGACGCTCGCCAGCTCATCGACGATCTCGTCCACCGGCCGGGCGCCGTTGCAGCGCTGCAGGATCTCCAGCGCCGTCTCGTCCGGAACCAGGACCCGCTCCGGCG
>DASZQC010000435.1:0-17082 GCA_035549815.1 Dongiaceae bacterium | reverse complement strand
TCGCCATGGAAGATGTTGCCCTCGGTCATGCCGACTTCGTTCTCGATGTCCCAGGGCGTGCGGCATTGCACATGCAGCACCAGCTTCTTGAAGCCCGGCGCGTGCAGCTCGATCGTGTCCAGCACGTCCTTCTCGTATTGCGCCTTCATCTCCGGCGTCCACGGCCCCTGGGCCAGTTGGTAGGGGACGTATTGCACGAAGACGGACATGAAATGCTTGCCCGGCGGGGTCATGGTCGGATCGACCGTGGTCGGGATCACGCAATCGAGGAACGGCCGCTTGGACCAGGAGCCGTATTTGAAATCGTCGAAGGCCCGCTCGATGTAGTCGAAGTCGCCGCCGATATCGATGGTGCCGTAGCAAGCATCCTTGGGCAGGCCGGCGAAATCCGGCAACCCATCCAGCGCGATGTTCAATTTCCCGGACGAGCCGCGGATCTTGTAGTTCTTCGCGTAGCGATGGATGTCGGGATCGATGGCGTCGAGGTCGGCCTTGTCGATCAGCTTCAGGTACGTGCGCTTCGGGTCGGCGTTGCTGACGATCGACTTGCCGTAGATCTCCTCGCCCGACTTGAGCGTGACGCCGACCGCCTTGCCGTCCTTGACGATGATCTTCTCGACCTCGGCATTGACGCGGATCTCGACGCCGGCCTCTTCCGCCGCCGCCGCGATCGCCTTGCTGACCGAGCCCATGCCGCCCCGGGCGAAGCCCCAGGCGCCGATCTGGCCGTCCACTTCGCCCATGTAATGGTGCAGCAGGACATAGGCGGTGCCCGGCGAATAGGGCCCCAGCGCGGTGCCGATGATCGAGGATGCCGCCGCCAGGCCCTTCCAGCGCGGCGTCTCGAAATACTGATCCAGGAAATCCGCGACCGACATCGACCAGAAGCGGATCATGTCGTACATGTTCCGCTCGCCCAGGCGGCCGAACTCGCGGCCGATCTTCAACAGCCCCTCCAGGTCTTCGCGATGGCCCCAGGGGTTGATGCGGTTCTGCACGAAGGGATTGATCTGCGCCGGGTCCGGCGGCGTCATCAGCAGCGTGCGCTTGATGAAGCGGCAATAGCGGCTGATCTCCATCGCGTATTCGTCGTACGCCTCGGCATCGCGGATCGAATGCCGGCGCAGGCTTTCGCGCGTGCGGTCGTGGTCGCTGTAATAGATGATCCCTTCGCCCTCCGGATTGGGCGCGGAATTGATGTCATATGGAATGACCTGCAGGCCGTGCTTCGGCAGATCGAGGAAGCGGAAGATCTCCGGCCTCAGGAGCGAGCAAACGTACGAGCAGGTCGAATAGGTGAAGCCGGGATATTTCTCTTCCGACATGGCGGCGCCGCCGACCTTCTCGCGCCGCTCCAGCACCAGCACCTTCAGCTTCTTCTTGCCGTCCTTCTCGCCGCCCTTGGCGAGATAAGCTGCGCAGGTCAGGCCGTTATGGCCGCCGCCGATGATGATTGCGTCGTAGGTTTCCGCCATGTGCGTCGTCCGCTTGAAAGAGCGCGCAGACCAGCATCAGCGCGCCGCCGCCCCGTTTCCGCGCATCCTGCCCAAAGCCGGCGGAGGCGTCAATATTTAATGTACATCCATACATCTAATATCAATTAATATACTGTAATGAAATGATATTGGAAGAATCGCGTATGTCGTTCGGTGGGCTTGAAGTCCTGGCGCAGGCGGCGTCAAATGCCGGGCACAAAAGTTCCAACCTTGAGTCGGCAGGGCGAGGGCCATGAGCTCCAAAGCGGCGAAGCAGCGCGCAGCGAAACTCTATGACAGAGCGCTGGTGTGGGACGATCACTCGGGCTTCGATCCGCATGGCGGCGCCGATCTGAAGAACCTCGAGATCTGGCGCAAAGCCGGCGTCCACTACCTCTCCGTCAATGTCGGCTACGACGTCGTCGACTGGCCGGCAACGATCAAGACCATCGCCCGCTTCCGCGCCTGGCTGCAGACCCATCCGAAGAACTACATCCTGGTCCGCACGACCGCCGACATCAAACGCGCCAAGCGCGAGGGCAAGCTCGCTATCGCCTTCGATCTCGAGGGCATGAATTCGCTGAACGGCGACGTCAACATGGTCAACGTCTACTACGAGCTCGGCGTGCGCCAGATGCTGTTCGCCTATAACCTGAACAACCTTGCCGGCGGCGGCTGCCACGACGGCAACGGGGGCCTGACCGATTTCGGCCGCGCGGTGATCAAGGAGATGAACCGCGTCGGCATGATGGTCGATTGCTCGCACACCGCCTATCGCACCACGATGGAGGCGATGGAGACGTCGGCAGCGCCGGTGATCTTCTCCCATTCCTGCGCCAAGGCGGTGCACGATCACGGCCGCAACATCGTCGACGAGCAGATCAAGGCCTGCGCCAGGACCGGCGGCGTGATCGGCGTCAACGGCGTCAGCATGTTCCTGGCGGAGAACGACATAAGCAGCGAAACCTTCGTCGATCACGTCGCGCACATGGCCGAGCTGGTGGGCGCCGAGCATGTCGGCATCGCCCTCGACTATGCCTTCGACGCCGCGAATGTCGATGACCTGGTCGGCGACAACAGCGCTTATTGGCCGGAGAGCGAGGGCTACGGAAAATATCCGACGTCCTACGTGCCGCCGAAGCAGTTGCGCGAGATCACCGAGACGATGGTGCGCCGCGGCTTCCACGACAGAGAGATTCTCGGTGTGCTGGGCGGCAATTTCATGCGCGTCGCCAGCAATGTGTGGAAGTGAGTCGTTCAGCCAACATTCACACTCCTTAATTTGCTGACCGCCGACTGACGTCCTAACTCGGGCCATCAGGTGTGCGTTCGAGAAATTGTCGCTTCAACCCGGCGCGCGCGATGCACGCTTCATGCAACTGAAGCCGCAAAAGACTTCAAATTTCTTGTTAATTGGCGAACTATGCGCTGGACAGGCCGCGTTGCACGCGGAGTCCTACCCTCAGCATTGCCGCGCACGGAGAGCTCATGTCTTCTGTCGCTGCACCGTCGGCTGCGGAAAGCCGAAAGCTTGGTGACGGTGCGTCCGCCACGCGGCGGCTTGCGGCCATTTTGCTGATGGACGTCGCCGGCTACAGCCGTCTGATCTCCGAAGACGAGAGCGCCACGCTGAAGGCGCTGAAGGGGCATCTCAAGGAGCTGATCCGGCCGGAGATCGCGCAGCACGACGGCCGCGTCGTCAAGACCACGGGCGACGGCGTGCTGGCGGAATTCTCCAGCGCGGTGCAGGCCGTCACCTGCGCGCTCGAGATCCAGCGCCAGATGATCGAACGCAACGCAGCCACGCCCGCGCCGCGGCGCCTGGAATTCCGCATCGGCGTCAACCTGGCGGAAGTCGTGTTCGAGGACGGCGACGTTTTCGGCGACGGGGTGAATGTGGCGGCGCGCCTGGAGAACCTCGCCAATCCCAATGGCGTGTGCGTGTCCGATGACGTCTATCGGCACGTGCGCGGCAAGGTGCGGTCGGAGTTCGAGGATCTCGGCGCCCAGACGCTGAAGGGCATCGCCGAGCAGGTCCGTGTCTTTCGCACGAAATCCGCCGTCGGCGACGCGACGGTCGAACACCGTCCCGCCAAGGACACGTCGCGCTCGCGGTCGCTGTCGCAGATTCCCTGGGTCGCGGTGCTGCCGTTCGACAATCTCAGCGGCGATCCCGAGCAGGGCTATTTCAGCGACGGCATCACCAACGATCTGATCACCGATTTGTCGAAGTTCTCCGAGCTTGCCGTCATCGCCAGCCACTCGGTCTTCACCTACAAGGGCAAGAGCGCGCGGATCGAGGATGTGGCCCGCGAGCTTGGCGTGCGCTACGTGGTCGAAGGCAGCGTTCAGCGCAGCGGCGACACCGTGCGCATCAACGTGCAATTGATCGAGGCGGCGACCGGCGTGCATTTGTGGAGCGACCGCTACAAGCGGCCGCTGGTCGACCTCTTCACGCTGTGCGACGAAATCATCGACCGGCTGGTCGCCACCCTGGTTGCCCGCGTCGAGATGTCGGAGCGGGAGCGCGTGATGCGCAAGCCGATCGAGAGCCTGGAGGCCTATGATCACTGCCTGCGCGGCCGGGAGCTCTGGTGGCTATGGGAGGAGAACGCCAATCGCACGGCGCAAGAGCATTTCCGCAAGGCGATCGAGCTGGACCCCAGCTTCGCCCTGGCTTATCGCAGCCTGTCCTACGTCCTGATCCAGGCCGGTTGCGCGGGTTGGGCAAGTTCGGCCCAAGCGGTCGTCGAGGAAGGACGCGATCTGGCGGAGCGCGCCGTGGCGCTTGGCCCGGCCGATTTCGAGAACTACGGACAGCTCGGTTTTGCCTGCCTGTATTCGCGCGATTTCGACCGCAGCCTGGAGTGCTATCGCAAGGCCGTTGCGCTCAATCCGAACTCGCCCGACCTGCTGGCCGACATGGCGGATGCCCTGGTGCATGTCGGCAAGACTGCCGAGGGCGTGGCCATGATCCAGCAGGCGAAGCAGCTCAACCCGCTTGCCTCGGACTGGTACGACTGGGTCATCGGCATCGCCGCCTTCTTCGATGGCCGCTATGAGGAAGCGTTGGATGCGCTGAACCGCGTCGGCAATACATCGAGCTTCCTGCGCTGTGACTTGGCCGCCACCTATGTCCGTCTTGGCCGCATGGAGGAAGCCCGCGCGACCGCGGAGGACATTCTGCGGGATCAGCCGAACTACCGGATCAGCAGCGCATTGCTGACGCCGTTCAAGAATCCGAAGGTGACGCAGGGATTCGTCGCCGACCTGAAGCTGGCGGGGCTTCCGGAATGAGAGAAGACGATGCGCAAAAAGAAGATGAGGCGTAAGACGCACAGGCAGGGGACGATGGATAAGCCAACACAGCTGATCATCAAAGGGGATGTTTTCTTTCACTACTTCCGGCGCGACGCGAACGCCGAGGCGCAACGGCTTTACAAGGAGGCGATCAAGTTGGACGCGTCCTTGTCCCAGCCATATGCGGACCTCGCCTACGCCCAGCTCACGGCGTGGCTCTACTACTGGGACCCCACGATGACGGGCCTGGATGAAGCGCTGAGCAATGCCAAGCGGGCTGTGGCCAATGCCAAGAGCCGAAAAGAGAACGAATACTATGCCCAGTGGATTCTAGCCGATGTTCACCTGTATCGGCGGGACTTTGAACTCGCAAAAGATACCTACGAGATTGCCCTGGATCTCGCCAAGACGCAGGCCGTTGAAGAGGAACAGCGCACAATGCATGTCGATTGGGCCGACATGCTCCTGCTGACCGGCGACCCCAAGCAGGCCATAGATCTGGTCACCACGGCCATACAGGACAGCCCCGTGGCCGAGCGTTGGTACTATTGGGTCTTGAGCTGGGCCTATTACGCTGACCAGCAGTATGAAAATTCGCTGCAGGCCATGTACAAACTTGGCAACCCGCGCAATGCGATGCGGAAGAATATCATCGCCAACCTTGTCGCGATCGATCCGAACAGTGCGCAAATCGACGCGGAGGTCCAGAGGTTCCTCAAGGAGGAGAGCGACCAGGGCATCGTCTATGGCGACAAGGGCAGTTCGGTCTGGCAAACACTGGCCGAGGTCGAAAAGCGCGTTCCATTCCTGGAGACTGCCAGAACGTCGCAATGGACAAACCATCTGCAATCCGCCTTCGACAAATAGACGCTTCCTACTCCTCCCAGGCTCGACGCCAACGTAGCGCCTCGGTGCGCAGAGCGACCTTGTCGACCTTGCCGATCGACAGCATCGGCAGTTCCTCGCGGAAGCGGATATATTTCGGCAGCTTGTAGTTCGCCAGCCGCGTGCGGCAGAAAGCCACCACATCGCCCTCCTCCACCCGGCAACCCGGCTTGCACACCAGATAGGCGCAGCCTACTTCGTAATAGACCGGATCGGGTACCGCCACGACGATGGCGAGCGCGATGGATGGATGGGACTCCAGGACGATCTCCACCTCGCGCGGATAGACGTTGTAGCCGCCGGACTTGAACATGTCCTTGATGCGGCCGACCAGCGACAGCCGCCCGTCTGCGTCGATGCGGCCGAGATCGCCGCTGCGCAGCCAGCCGTCCGCCGTCATCGTCGCGGCCGTTGCTGCCGGCTGCCGGTAATAACCGGCCATGACGCAGGGGCCGCGCACCAGCACCTCGCCGCTCTCGCCCACCGGCAATGCATTGTCCGCCTCATCGACAATACGCAGCGCGTGCGGCGGGGCAGGCCGCCCGACGCTGTGCGCCAGTATGTCCAGGTCATCGCCGGGTTCGGTGAACGTGACCGATGTGGTCGACTCCGTCAGGCCCCAGCCGGTGATGACCTTGCCGCCCAGAGCCATCAGATCGGCAATCATGTCCCGCGGCAAGGGCGCGCCGAGGAAGAACACATAGCGCAGGCTCGACGTGTCGTGCGCCCTGCCCGCGTGCGCCTTCAGGATGCTGTGATACATCGCGGTCACCTGCAGCAGAAAGGTGACACGCTGCGCCTCGATCAAAGCCAGCACGCCGCGCGGGTCGAACTGCTCCTGGAAAATGAGCGTGCCGCCGCCGGCGATGGTATAAGCCACGATGTCGGAGCTGCAGGCCGTATGGGTGATCGGCAGGTTGCACAAGGCGCGCAGCGGCGCGGCCCGAAACATCTCCAACTGGATATCGGCGCAACGCGCCAGATTGCCGTGCGTGATCATGGCGCCCTTCGGCCGGCCGGTGGAGCCGGACGTGTGCACGATCAGCGCCACGTCGTCGGGCGAAACTAGCTCTACCGCCGCACGATAAGCCGCCGGCGTCGTTGCGGTGCCGGCTTGCAGAAACGCGGCGAGGGACACGCCGAAGCTGCGCCCCTCCTCCGGTTCCAGGTCCACCCACGTTTCGACGCAGCGGAACTCCTGCTTCAACGCCAGCAGGGCTTTCAGCTTGTCCAGGCCGCGCGAGCGGCCGAAGGCGAACAGCAGCCGCGGCTCGCAATCGGCGATCACCTGCCGATATTCGTCGGTTTGATGGACCGGATTGAGACCGACCACGATGGCGCCGATGCGCAACGCCGCCAGCAGGAGCACGAGATATTCCGGCCGCGGTGTCGACAGGATGGCGATCCGGTCGCCCTTTGTGATGCCGTGCGCCAGCATGGCACGGGCGCTTTCATCGATCCGCCGAGCCAGCTCGCCGTAGTTCAAGCTGCGATCGCCGAGGATTGCCGCGACGCGGCCAGGATCGACCTCTGCGACGATGGCCGGATAGTCGCTGATCCGCGGCAACCCCGTCGGGATTGCCGTGGCACGCGATCCGGCCGCCGCAGGCAAGCGCCCCTCAGTCCGTGAAATGCCTGGGAAAGACGCTGACCAGATGCGCGCGCATCAAGGCGGCGGCCTGGTCGCGGGTCAGCAGACCCAGCATGATGTTGATCCACAGCCCGTCGCCGGCGGCCAGCAGGAACTGCCCGGCCTTTTCCGCGTCCAGGGTCTTGTAGCGACCCTCTTTCGCCAAGGCGCGGCACGCCGCCATCAGCGCATCGCCATACTCGGCGTCACTCTCGGTGCAGACGTCCATGTATTGGGGGCGGAAGCGCACCTCGCTCCAATAGGCAACCCAGACCGAGATGCGCTCATGCCGGCAGACCTTGGGATGCAACTGCGCCATCACCACCGCTTCCAGGATCGCCGCCGGATCGGCGCCCGCCTTGGCGCGCGCCTGGTGCCAGATGTCGCGGAACTCGCCGGTGACGGCGCGCAGCGCCTCCAGCAGCAGCATATCCTTGCTGGCGAAATACTGGTTGACGGCGCCGTTGGCCATGCCGGCCTCCTGCACGACGTCGGCGATTGTGGTCTCGCCGATGCCATGCTTGCTGATGGCGCGGATCGCCGCCTCGATCAGTTGCTCGCGGCGGATGTCGCGCACCGCCTTGCGGGCCACCTTCAGCGTGTTGCGGGTCTTCTTGATCGGCTGTGCGGAAGCGCTGCTCTGAGTCACGGCTGTGCGAAGGAACAGTCGAGAGCGCGTCAGTATGACGCGACCTCGCGGCGAACCGTCGAAATCGACCCCCGAGTTCAACCGCCGGGGCATCATGACACCGCAATCGCCTGAATCAACGCCAAAATCGCGGCGGCGTAGTTCGAGCCTGCCTCGTGCCGGGAACAGCCCATGGGTCTTGGCCTGGTCCGTGAATATCTCGTGGCAGATCAATATGAACTGGCGGGGCGGCGGCGTACGGGATTAAAGTAATTTTGTCTGCAGGTCAGGTGATCGACGACTTCCAAAGAGCGGGCGCCAGCCCGCCACGCGATCCCGACACATCCGGCAGACATGGGCCGCGACGAGACCCGATCAGGCGACGCACGCGGCGGTTTTTTTGACAGGCACGAGATTCCATGGACGTTCCCGCATGCGCGGGGGCGCGGTCGTTTTCTTTTTCCGGAGGAGCGCATGAAACGCATCGACAAGCCGGCCGCATCGCACATTGAAAATGCCCAGATCGAAGACACCCGGGATCACGCCGCTCAGGTCGGCGCCGTGCCGGTCGAGAACACGCAGGCCGCGTGGGCCGAGGCCTGGAGCCGGCAGCTCAGCCGCTCCGGCGAGTTTTACGGCCGCCTGTTCGCCGGCATGCAGGATGAGTTCACCGCCTTCCTGCAAAAGCGCCTGGACGCAAACATGGAAACGGCGCATGCCTGGAGCGCCTGCCGCGGCGTCAACGAGGCGCTGGAGCTGCAGCAGAGTTGGCTGCGCTCCGCCATCGCGCATTACAGCGACCAGGGTGTCCGCATGTCCGAACTGTGCCGGAGCGTCTTCTTTCCGGCCGAGCCGGAGACGCAGCAAACGTCCGACGAATCCAGGATGGCGCCCGAGCGGAATCCGGCGCCAGAGCCCCGGACGCAAATCCAGCGCGCGGCGGAATAGGCGGCCGAATAACCTGGGAGCGTAAGACGCCAGCCGCCCGCCCTCACCGGCGGGCGGTTTCGTTCAAGGCCGCCACTCGAAGACGGCGAGCAGGCAGCCCGTCTTGGTGTGGGAGCCGTGGCGCGTGCCGGGCTCGAACGAGACGAAATCGCCGGCCTTGTAGATCGTGCCGTCGGAATCGATCAGCTCGCCTTCGAGGATGACGAATTCCTCGTAGCCGCGGTGCGTGTGCTCGAAGACCGTCGCGCCCGGCTGCATGCGCATGACATAGGAGCCGACGCCGCTGTCGCGGCGGAAACTGATCGGCAGCCAGGAGATCTCCGGCTGCACCGGGCCTTCGAGGTCATAGGCTTGCATCGGCGTCCGGGCGACGCTGAGGACTTTCTGAGTCATCGGAACCTCTCTAGGCGACCAGGCGTGAGGAAGGTAGCGCCACCGTCACGATCGTGCCAGTGCCCGGATTGCTTTCAACACCGATGGTGCCGCCATGCAGCTCGGTCAGCCGCTTGGTGATGGCCAGGCCCAGGCCGGTGCCGCTGCGGCCCCGGGTCATCGGGCTGTCGACCTGGTGGAAGGGCTGGAACAACTGCCGCAGGCTGGAGGCGGGGATGCCGCAGCCGGTATCGGTCACCACCAGCCGCACGCCGTCCTGGCGCGGGTTGGTCACTTCCAGCTCGATGCGGCCGCCGGCCGGCGTGAACTTGATCGAGTTGGACAGCAGGTTGAGCAGTATCTGCTTCATGCATTTCTGGTCGGCCAGCAGGCGCACCGGCACGGCCGGCATCTTCGGCACCAACGCGATTCCGCCCTCAGCCGCGCGGACCGACACCATGCGCAAGCATCCGTCGACCAGCCGGCCGAGATCGGTCACCTCCTCCACCAGCGAGAGCTTGCCGGCTTCCAGCTTCGCCATGTCGAGGATGTCGCTGATCAGCGACAGCAGCCATTCGCCGCTGTCATGGATATGGGCGGCATATTCGGAATAGCGCCCCACGTCGTCGCCGAACTGGCGGTCGCGGATGATCTCGGAAAATCCCAGGATGGCGTTCAGCGGCGTGCGCAGCTCGTGGCTCATGTTCGCCAGGAATTCGGACTTGGCGCGGTTGGCCAGCTCGGCATCGTTCTTGGCATTGATCAGGGTGATCTCCGCCTCGCGCTGCTCGGTGATGTCGAAGCCGATACAGACGATCATCGCCACGTGGCCGCGCTCGTCCGGCAGCGCCACGTTGGACCAGCGCAACAGGCGCCGCGTGCCGTTCTTGTGCACCCAGGGATTGACGTTGATGATCGGGAAATCCTCGACCCGGCGGTCGGCGAGAATCTCCATCACGCGCGTGATATCGGTTTCGGGGATGATGCGGCGCCACGTGGCTGCGTCCTGCATCTCGGCGAAGCTGAAGCCGGACAGGCGCTCAGCGCCCTTGTTCACCCGGATCAGCTTGCCCGTCGCGTCATAGACGGTGATCGCCGCATCGACATTGTCCAGTACCAGCTTGATCAAGGCGTCCTGCGTCGCAGCGCCCTGCGGCGCGCGGCCGAAGAGCACGCGCAACGCCAGACGCAGCCGCTGCCGCAGCCCCGCCGGCCGAGCTTCCCGATGCTCCTCGAAACTCATGCGCGCAGCCGATCCACGCCTGGCAGCCCTCCCCGGCCGTCATAAGCACTGAACCAACTGTGGGATTAACATTGGGGTGGTTAATAAAGGACTGCAATCGCGGCAGGTACAGATGGAAATGGCCCCAAATGGCCTACCACAACGGGCCGCCCGGGGGTGCGCCGCAACCATAACGAGGAGTCTTATACGTTTGGGGCACCGGAATGGAACGGGGCCGCGATCTGCGCGGCCCCTGCCCCATAGCGGCGGTCAGAGCGCCTTGCACTCTTCCCAGAGCTTGATGTATTTCGCTTCCCGCTCGGCCTCGACCGGCTGGAAGAACACGCCGTTGGCCAGCGCGGCGACCGGATCGGTGATGCCCAGCGCCGCGACCTGCTCGGGTGCCGCGAGTTCGAAGGCCTTCTTGTTGGAATGGCCGTAGCCGGTGTTCTCGATCAGGTATTTGCCCGTCTCGGGCGAGATCCAGGCATCGATGAAATCATAGGCCGCCGCCTGGTCGCCCTTGCCGACATTCAGCAGGGTGAGGCCGCAGAGCCAGGTGAAGATGCCTTCCTTCGGCACCGCGTATTTGACCGGCACGCCTTCGGCGCCGAGCGTCTTCACGGTTTCGTTCCAGGCATAGCCGGCGACGACCTCGCCCGAAGCCAGCGCCTGGTTTAGCTCCGTCGGATCGCTCCAGATGAAGCGGCTGTTCTTGACCAGCTTCTGCACCAGCGGCTTGGTCGCCGCCAGCTCCTCGTCCGACATTTCCCAGATCTTCTTGGTCGAGTATCCCAGCAGCAGGCCGGCGATCTCCACCGCCACCTCGCTGTCGGTGAAGGCGACCTTTCCGGAATATTTGTCATCGAAGAAGATGTTCCAGGATTCGCCGTCATCGCCTTCGACCAGGTCGCTGCGATAAGCGATGCTGGAATTGCCCCAATCGGCCGGCGCCATCACCACCTGGCCGTCGATCACCACGCCATCGGCCGTCTGCAAGGCGGGAATCACATCGGGCCAATTGCTGAGCTTCGAGGTGTCGATGGGCGCCGCCACCTTTGCCTCGGTGAAGCGCACGATCGAATAGGTGCAGGGGTGCATGATATCGGCGTTGAAGCCGGCGCGAATCTTCTGCAGTGCCTCGGTCTCGTTGGCGAAGATCGAGAAATTGGGCGGGCTGCCATGCTTGGCGACATAAGAGCCGAAATGGTCCGGTGTGTCGTAGCCCGCCCACTCCATGCAGACCAGCGGGTCCGCTTTCGCCACGCGCGATACGGCCAAGCCGACTCCGAAAGCGCCGGCCCCGGCGATCATCTGGCGCCGGGTCAGCTTGCCCTGCGCCATGCGGTCAATGAATTTAATCCGATTCATAGCTCACTCTCCCTGTCGTTCATCCGTGGTTCATTGTGGTTGAGCCCGATTGATCGGGCTTCCCGGACACTCGACGAATTGGGCGGCAGAACCGCGACAATGTCAATTACCATGAACTATCGTTCATGAAAGTTGACAGGCTCGGACCTGCAGTATCTAGTTCACGGCAAGAACAGGGACGCTGCCCTATCGAGCGGAGGCGGCGCGGGAAACAGGGACGGTGAAGATGGCGGTCGCCGAGCCTGGCCAAGGGCTGGGATGGACGGCATTGAGTGGCCAATGGAGCACTTGGTTGCGGCGGCGCGAATGGACGCGCGGCTATCTGCTCATGTCGCCCACGATCCTGATCATGGTGGCGATGTTGGTCGCGCCCATGCTCGCGCTGATCGTGATGAGTTTCTGGACCCAGACGGTCCTGGAGATCGACCGGACCTTCACGCTTCAGAACTACTGGCACCTGATCGAGCCGGCCGGCGAAGGCGATGAGATCGCCACCTGGCTTGGCATTCCCATCCCGCTGAAGCACGCCGTCTATCTGATCCTGCTGTTCAAATCGATCCTGATGTCGCTGGCGGCAACCGCGGCGGTGATCCTGCTCGCCTATCCGATGGCCTATTTCCTCGCCTTCCGGGTCAGGCGCCACAAGATGATCTGGCTGATGGCGATCACGCTGCCCTTCTGGACCAGCTACCTGCTGCGCGTCTTCGCCTGGAAGCTGATGCTGGGCTTCGGCGGTGTCATCAATTCCGGCCTGATCAAGCTCGGCCTGATCAGCGAGCCGCTGGAATTCCTGCTCTACAATCCCATCGCGGTGGTGATCACCCTGGCGCATGCCTGGGTCGCCTTCGCCATCCTGCCGATCTATGTCTCGCTGGAGAAGATCGACAAGTCGCTGCTGGAGGCGGCGGCGGATCTCGGCGACCGGCCGTGGGAGCGCTTCCTGCGCGTGACCCTGCCATTGTCTCTGCCCGGCGTGATCTCTTCCACCCTTTTGGTCTTCATCCCGACGGTCGGCGATTACGTGACGCCGACCCTGGTCGGCGGCCCCAGCGGCATCATGGTCGGCAACGCGATCCAGACCCTGTTCTATCGCGTGAACAACATCCCGCTGGGAGCGGCCCTGTCGCTGGTGATGATGCTGGTGGTGACCCTCATCGTCTGCCTGTTCCTGTGGGCGGTCGGCTATCGCAAGATGCAGCAGCGGGGCGCGGTCTGATCATGCGCCTGAAGCTCGATCCCATGATGCTGTATGGAATCTTCTTCATCGTCTTTCTCTACGCGCCGGTCCTGCTGATCCCGCTTTTCTCCTTCAACGACAGCACCGTCGCCACCTTCCCGATGAAGGGTTTCACCCTGAACGGCTATCGCCTGATGGCCAATGACGCCTCGCTGATGAACGCGCTGAAGAACAGCGTCATCGTCGGCATCGGCGTGTCGGTGGTCAGCACCGCCTTCGGCATGCTGGCCGCCATGGGCGCCACGCGCTACACGCTGCCCGGCAAGGGACCGGTCATGGGCACCATCATGCTGCCGCTGGTGGTGCCGAGCCTGATCCTCTCCATCGCCTTGCTGGTGATCCTGCGCAAGGTGTTCGACGTGCCGCTGACCCTGTGGACGGTGTCCGCCGGCCATGTGCTGGTCTGCGTACCCTTCTCCATGCTGGTGCTGATCTCGCGGCTGGAAGGTTTCGACAAGGGCCTGGAGGAAGCTTCCAACGACTTGGGCGAGAATGCCTGGATGACCTTCTGGCGCGTGACTTTTCCGATCGCCCTGCCCGGCATCGTCGCCAGCCTGCTGATGTGCTTCACCATCTCGTTCGACGAGTTCGTGATGGCCTTCTTCCTCAGCGGCACGGACCAGACCCTGCCGGTCTTCCTCTACAGCCAGTTGCGCTTTCCCAACAAACTGCCGCCGACCCTGTCGCTCGGCAGCACCATCCTGGCGGCTTCGATTGTCATCGTGATCGTTTCCGAATGGCTGCGCCGCCGCGGCGTCCAGACCGACAAGCCGGGAGCATTTTGACCATGCCCAGCACAGACAGCATGATCTCCATCCAGGGCATCTCGAAGCATTTCGGCATCGTCAGGGCCGTCGACGAGGTCAGCTTCGACATCCGTCGCGGCGAGTTCTTTTCCCTGCTGGGGCCGTCCGGCTGCGGCAAGACCACGTTGCTGCGCATGCTGGCGGGATTCGAGCTGCCGACCTCCGGCGAGATCCTAATCGACGGGCAGAAGATGTCGACGGTGGCGCCGCACCAGCGTCCGACCAACATGGTGTTCCAGAACTACGCCATCTTCCCGCATTTGAACGTGGGCGAGAACATCGCCTATGGCCTGCGCAAGCGTGGCCTGGACAAGGCGGCGATGGCACGCAAGGTCGAGGAAGCCCTGGCGCTGATCAAGATGCCGGGCTATGGCGCGCGGCGCGCCGACCAGCGTTCCGGCGGCCAGCGGCAGCGGGTGGCGCTGGCCCGCGCCCTCGTCTGCCAGCCCAAGGTGCTGCTGCTGGACGAGCCGCTCGGCGCCCTCGACAAGAAGCTGCGCGAGGAGATGCAGATCGAGTTGCGCCAGATCCAGCGCACTGTCGGCATCACCTTCGTCTTCGTCACGCACGACCAGGAAGAGGCGCTGACCCTCTCCGACCGCGTCGCCGTCATGTCGCGCGGCAAGGTGCTGCAGATCGACCATGCGACGCGCCTCTACGAAGCGCCGAATTGCCGCGAGGTGGCGGAATTCATCGGCACCATGAACGTGCTGCCCGGCACCATCGCCGGCAGCGCCAACGGCCGTGCCAATGTCAGTGCCGGATCGCTTGGCCGCTTCGAGGCCCGCGCCGACAACGCCACGCCGCCACAGGGTGCGGCGGTGCTGGTTGCGATCCGGCCGGAGAAGCTGCAAATGTCGTGGGAGCAGCCGAGCCTCAGCGTCAACACGCTCGCCGGCAAGGTCGGCGCCGTCGCCTATTTCGGTGACCGCAGCCATTTCTATGTGAATGTCGAGGGCTGCGAGAAGCCGCTCGCCGTCGCCCTGCAGAACGACGAGCGTCGCCTCGATGGCGGCGATCCGGTCGGTCGCCCGGTGTGGCTGAGCTGGAACCCGGATTCGGCGGTGCTGTTGCCGGGTTAGTTCGCTGCTTTCAACGCCTGCGGCAATACTTCCTCGAACACATCCAGATCCCGATTCGTCCCGGCGCTGACGCGGATGCAGCGATCCAAGGGTGCCACGCCGGGCATGCGGACGAAGACGTCGCGCTCTATGAGTGCGTTCAGCACGCGGCGCGCATAGGCGCCGTCGCGGCCGCAATCCATGGTGACGAAATTGGCAGCGGAAGGCAGCGGCTTTAGGCCGTTGGCGCGACCGATGGCGGCGATGCGATCGCGCGCCTCGGCGACCTTGCGCTGGACCTCCGCCAGATAGGCCTGGTCCGCCAACGCCGCCACGGCCGCGACCTGGGCGATGCGGTTGACGCCGAAATGGTTGCGAATGCGGTCGAAGGCGGCGATCAATCCGGCCTCGCCGATCGCGTAGGCGATGCGGGCGCCGGCCAGGCCATAGGCCTTGGAAAAGGTGCGGAAGCGCAGGACGCGCGGGTCGGCGACGTCGAGCGGCGGCAGGGTGCCAGCCGGCGCGAACTCGCCATAGGCCTCGTCCAGGCACAACACGCTGCCCTCCGGCACGCGGCGGATCAGATGTTCGACGGCCGCGGCGTCCCACCACGATCCCATCGGATTGTCGGGGTTGGAGAAATAGATCAGCCGCGCGCCTTCGCGCTTGGCGAGATCCAGCAGCGTGTCGGGATCCTCGCGGTCATTCACGTAGGGCGTGGTCGTCAGCCGCCCGCCGCAACCAGCGACCTGGAAATTGAAGGTCGGATAGGCACCCAGCGAGGTGGCGACGGGCGTATCCGGCGCCACAAAGAGCCGCGCGGTGTATCCAAACAATCCGTCGATCCCCTCGCCCACCACGATGTTGGCGGGCGAGACGCCGTAATGCCGCGCCAGCGCCTCTTTCAGGTCGTGGTTTTCCGGGTCGCAATATTTCCAGTTCTCCGCCGCCGCCTCGCGCATGGCGGCGATCGCCTTGGGCGATGGGCCGAACAGGCTTTCATTGGCGCCGAGGCGGACGCGGAATTTGCGACCGCGCTTGCGCTCCTGCGCTTCGGGGCCGACGAACGGCACGGTGGATGGCAACGCCTGGACAATGGGCGTGAAAGGTGCGGATGACATGAAAGGCCCTGATCTCGACTCACCTGCGCTCATAGGGCATCAGCCATGCGCAGTCGTCAATCGCGGGAAACTTGCCGCGGGGCGGAGCCAATGTTAGCCCTGATTTCGCATAAATCATGGGGTGGGGCATGGCGAAGGTTCTGCTAGTGACGGGTGGGTCGCGCGGCCTGGGGGCGGCGATCTGCCGGCTGGGCGCGCGCGAGGGCTATGACGTGGCGATCAACTATGCCGGCCGCGCCGACGCGGCCGAGGAAGTCGCCACCGACGTGCGGAAGGCAGGCCGCAAAGCCATCACCATCCAGGGCGACATCAGCGACCCGGCCTTCGTCACCGCCATGTTCGACCGCACGGCCAAGGAACTGGGCTATGTCGGCGCCTTCGTCAGCAATGCGGGTGTGATCCACAAAGGCGCACCGCTCGCCGACATTCCGGTGGAGGAGATCAAGCGCGTCATCGACATCGATTTGACCGCGCATCTGATCTGCCTGCGCGAGGCGGTGCGGCGCATGGGCAAGTCGCGCGGCGGCCAGGGTGGCGCCATCGTCGTCATGTCGTCCATGGCCTCTTTGCTGTTCGGCGCCGGCGGCTTCCAGCCTTATGCCGCCGCCAAGGGCGGCATCGACGTGGTGACGCAAGGGTTGGGCAAGGAGGTGGCCGGCGACGGCATCCGCGTCAACGGCCTGCGCCCGGGCCTGATCGATACCGACATGCAGAACGATACCGGCATGGCGAACCGCATCGAGAAGCTGGCGCCGCAGATCCCGATGGGCCGCGGCGGCAGGGCCGAGGAGGTCGCGGAGGCGGCGCTCTGGCTGCTCTCCGACAAAGCCAGCTACGTGGCCGCGACGATCTTCAGCGTGTCGGGCGGGCGGTAGGCACGCACGTTTCTAGTCGCGTCATGCCAGGGCTTGGCCCTGGCATCCACGAGTTTGCCTGAAACAGCAAAGTCTCGCCCACAGAAACTCGTGGATGGCATGGCCAAGCCATGCCATGACGGAGAGGGTTGGCTTCAGCGAGCCAATGCCT
>DASZQC010000434.1:0-11674 GCA_035549815.1 Dongiaceae bacterium | reverse complement strand
CCGCGTGCACCGCCTCATACTGCTCACGCGCGCGGTCCAAGGCGTCAAAGGTCTCCCATGCATCTCGCGTCAGCAGGCCCGGTGTGACGGCTGTGGTCAGCCCATCCATGAAGGTCGAACTCAGGCTTGCCAGCGCGGTTGCCTGCTCCTTGGCCAGGCGGTGCAACACGACCTGTGAGATCACCGCGGCGACAAGGACGGTGAGCGTCACAACGATCACCGGGACCTGCACGGTAAGCGGGATACGGGAAACTGAGGCTCGCAGCCGACGAATCATGTCGGTTGACCCTTCACCAGCTCGTATTTTGCGGCGATCGCATTGAAAAGCGAACGATCCTCTACCGCAAAGCCATCAAGCTCCAGCATCGTCAGCAGCTTGCGGCCGCTCTCCGACTTTCCGGCCGCTTGCAACGCCACCGAGAGCGCTTGAACTTTTGCTGAGCCCTGATTTCCGGCGAGGCAAGCAATCGGCGGAAACCCGAGCAGCTCGGAAACGCGGAGCACCCGCGTTCGCTCCGCCAGACTTGGCTCTCGGTTGCTGATGACATCCCAGACGTAGCCGTCGACGCTGCCGCTTTGCGCAAGACCGGACGCGACGGCGCGGACGACGTTGCGATGCCCGTAGGTATAGATCGTCTCGCGGAAGAAACTCTGCGGCGTCTCGCCCGCCTCTGCCAGCAAGGCCCAGGTGACGAGATGACCGGAATTGCTGTCGGGATCGGAAAATGCGTGGATGTCGCCGCGAAGCTGCTCCCATGCGCCGACCTCGCGATCACGCGGGACGATCAAATACGATTGATAGAGCGGCTGTTGGTGATAGAGCGGCACGACGACCAGCGCCAAGCGGTCCCAATGCTGGACAAATGGAAAGCCGCAGATCCACGCCGCGTCGAGTTCGCCGGACAGCAGAAGCGCGGTGATCTCTTGATAGGTGCGCCGCTTGACCAGGTCGACTGGAGAGCCGAGCGCCTCCTCGAGATAGACCTGCATCTGGTCCAACAACGCGATATCGGAATCCAGCAGCACGGGGGTCAGGCCGAACCGGAACGGCGGTGCCGCGCAGACCCGTCCGCTTGCCAGCAGCGGCGCGCCGATGGCGGCGGCAACCAAGGCGCGGCGGGTCAGGCCAGGCATGGCTCAGGACCCGTCGAAGACGCGGATCACGTCCGCAAGAGCTGGCCGCGGCGCCAGCCTCGGTTCATCGACAATGGTGCCGATGCTGATGAAGCCGAGGAGATACTCGCCCTCCGCCACCTGCAATGCCTCCCGAACGATATCGGCGGAGCAACGATTGCCGCTCAACATGATTGCGCCATATCCCATTCCATGAGCGGCGATCAGGATGGACTGGAGCGCGGCGCCGGCGGTGGCGATCTGTTCGTATTCGGGGACCTTTGCAAGGCCTCGGGTCGGTGCGGATATCAGCGCGAGCAGAACCGGCGGCCGATGCGCCTTCTCCCGCTCGCGCGCCAATTCGGCTTCGCTGGCAGCCGGGCTGGCCTGCAGTTTGGCGGCAACAAAGAGATCAGCAAGGCGCGATCGGGAAAGTGCTGAACAGACGACAATCCGCCAAGGACGCAGCGCTCCATGGTCCGGAGCTGTCAGCGCCGCCGACAGGATTTCGTGTAACTGCGCATCCGTCGGACCCGGCAGACCGAGCCGTTTGACAGCAACCGATCGTCGTCCCGACAGCCATGCGACATCATGGACCGCCGCGGACGCAGTCGCGTCGCTCAGCTCACCCTGCTGATCGTCTGGAACCATGGGCGCCCTCCCAGCGGCGCGGGGCTTATTTTATCACCGTCACGCAAGTTTAACAGTTCACGCTCTTGACGGTTTTGTTTCCGTCGATGATTCTCGAAATATGAAAACAAAGCAAGCGATCTCCGCCTTCGGGGCCCTTTCGCAGGAAACCCGGCTTGAGGCCTTCCGGCAGTTGGTGCGACTGGCGCCGGATTCAATTCCCGCCGGCGATCTGGCTCATGACCTGGATGTGCCGCCCAGCACCCTGTCCAGTCACCTGGCGATCCTGCAACGCGCCGGGCTGGTCAAGTCGAAGCGCCAGGGCCGCACCATCCTTTACAGCGCCGATCTCGAAGGCGCCGGTGGATTGGTGGAATTCCTGGTCAAGGATTGCTGCCGAGGCCAGCCGGAGCGCTGCGATCAGCTGATCAAGGCGATGATGCCGAGCTGCTGCTGAGTCCATCCGACGCCACCGGAGAAACCGATGTCAGATCCCGTTTACAACGTCCTGTTCCTGTGTACCGGCAATTCGGCGCGGAGCATCCTTGCGGAATGCATCCTCAACCGCGCGGGCCAGGGTCGATTCAAAGCGTTCAGCGCCGGCAGCCGGCCGAAGGGGCAAGTCCATCCTTTCGCCCTCGAACTGCTGAAGAAGCTGAACTATCCGACTGCGGGATTGCGTTCGAAGAACTGGGAGGAGTTCGCCGCCGATGGCGCGCCCCACCTCGATTTCGTCTTCACCGTTTGCGACAACGCGGCCAATGAAGTTTGCCCGGTCTGGCCGGGGCAGCCGATGACCGCGCATTGGGGCGTGCCGGATCCGGCGGCTGTGGAGGGCACGGACGCCGAACGCCATCTGGCCTTCGCCGAGGCATACCGGATGCTGAACAACCGCATCAGCATCTTCACCAGCTTGCCGATGCGCTCCCTGGACCGCCTGAGCCTGCAGAAGCGGCTCGATGAGATCGGCCGCAACCTTTCCGAATCGGCCTAGACCGTGTCGACCTTCGAACGCTATCTGACCCTCTGGGTCGCGCTGTGCATCGTCCTCGGCATCGCGCTGGGCCACCTGTTCCCCGGCATCTTCCAGGCCATCGGCGGTTTGGAAATCGCAAAGGTCAATCTGCCGGTCGCCGCCTTGATCTGGCTGATGATCATTCCGATGCTGATCAAGATCGACTTCGCCGCCATCCGGGAGGTCAGCCAGCACTGGCGCGGGATCGGCGTGACGTTGTTCATCAATTGGGCGGTCAAGCCGTTCTCCATGGCGCTGCTCGGCTGGGTCTTCATCTCCTGGCTGTTCCGTCCATTCCTGCCCGAAGACCAGATCAATTCCTATATCGCCGGCCTGATTCTGCTGGCAGCGGCGCCCTGCACCGCCATGGTGTTCGTGTGGAGCAACCTCAGCGACGGCGAGCCGCATTTCACCCTGAGCCAGGTCGCGCTCAATGATGTGATCATGGTGTTCGCCTTCGCGCCGATCGTCGGCCTGCTGCTCGGCCTCTCCGCCATCACCGTGCCGTGGGAGACGTTGCTCCTGTCGGTGGCGCTCTACATCGTCGTGCCGGTTTGCATCGCGCAGATTTTGCGCCGGTCGGTGCTGGCCGGTGGCGGCAGCGCGGGACTACAGGCTCTGCTGAAGCGACTGCAGCCCCTCTCCCTTGTCGCCTTGCTGACGACGCTGGTCTTGTTGTTCGGCTTCCAGGGCGAGCAGATCATCCAGCAGCCGCTGGTGATCCTGCTGCTGGCGGTGCCGATCCTGATCCAGGTCTATTTCAACAGCGGCTTTGCCTACCTTCTGAACCGGTGGACCGGCGAAGCGCATTGCGTCGCGGCACCGTCGGCCCTGATCGGCGCCAGCAACTTCTTCGAACTGGCCGTCGCCGCCGCCATCAGCCTGTTCGGCTTTTCCTCCGGCGCTGCTCTCGCCACCGTGGTCGGGGTGCTGATCGAAGTCCCGGTCATGCTATCCGTGGTGCGCATCGTCAACAGAACCAAAGGCTGGTACGAGGCGGGTGCCGCCGTCCGAGGCCGGCCCGCCAGCCACAAGGCAGCCGAATGAGCGCAGAGGTCATCATCTATCACAACCCGGACTGCGGCACGTCGCGCAATACGCTGGGGCTCATCCGCCTTGGCGCACGTGGCCACCGGCGCCATCGCCGGCCATCACCTCGTATTCAATGCACGAGACGGAATGGCGGCGGCATCAAATGTCATCATGTTCGGCGCCCGATCCGAGCTCGGCGTCATGCCGAACTGTGAGCGATATGCCCTGGCGAAGTGCGAGGCCGACGTGAAGCCGCACGAGACGCCAACTTCCAGCACCGACAGCCCGCTGTGCCGGAGCAGCTTGCGCGCTTTTTCCAGACGAACGGCAACATAGTATTTCGTCGGCGAGCGACCGAAGTGCTGCAGGAACAGGCGCTCAAGTTGCCGCGTCGATACGCCCGCATACCTGGCCAGCCGGGGCGTGCGAAGCGGGACTTCGAGATTGTCCTCCATGACCTCGATCGCCTTGACGAGGGCGGGTTGGGTGATTCCCAGCCGATTGTTGAGACTCATGCGCTGCCTGTCTTTGGCCTGCCGGATCGCGCCGTAGACGAATTGATCGGCCACCTTGCTCGCGAACTCCGCGCCCTGCCTCTGCCGGATCAATTGCAGCATCACATCCATCGCCGAGGTCCCGCCGGCGCAGGTGAACACGCCGCGATCGATGACAAACAAGTCGCTCGTCACGCTGATGTGCGGATAAGCCTCCTGAAATGCCTCCATATAGTCCCAATGCACGGTGCAGCGCCGGTCGGTCAGGAGGCCGGACGCCGCGAGGATGAAGCTGGCCGTGCTGGCGCTGCCGATGATGACATTCTGCCGCGCCATGCGCGTCAGATAGTTCTTCAAGCGGGTGTTTCGGTACCGGTCGCTGCCCATGCCGCCACAGACGACAACCATGTCAAACGGCGCCGCCGACCCGGCCGGCAGAGCTTCGGTCAGGACTTCGAGCCCGCCGCCGGAGGAGACCGCGCCGCCTTCCGGCGAAAGATGCGCCCACTCATACAAGCGCTTGCCGCTGATCAGGTTGGCGCCCCGCAGCGGCTCCACCAGGGAAGCGAAGGCCATCAGGGAAAACCCCGGCGTCAGAACGACGCCGACCCGAAAGAGTTCATTGGCTCTCATTCCCGTCACTTCGCGAGGCAGAACACGCATAGTCGATGTCGAAACTAGGCTAGTATAGCCTGACCCCTGGATGAGACAAAGTCCACGACAATTGCCATCCTCCGGAACGCCAGTGTCGGGAACGATGCCATGGCCGAAAATACGACACCCCGCCGCACCAGAAGGTCACGCGATCAGGTACACCTCGGCGCGAAGCTGCTTGCGTCGCCGCCGCTTCGGAATTTCCTCAAGCCGATCGAGCCCATGAGCGCCGATCAATTGGCGGCCATCCACGAAGCATCGCTCAAATTGCTTCGGGAAGTCGGCATTGAGTTCATGGGTCCGGCGGCGCGCGCAGAGTTCAAGCAGGCGGGCGCCGAAGTCGATAACGCGACCGGTCTCGTGCGCATTCCCGATGAACTGGTGGATCGCGCGCTCGCTTCCGCCCCACCGCGTTTCACGCTGACGCCGCGCAATCCCGAGCGGCGCCTGCATGTGGGGGACAACCATATTTCCTTCGGCCTGGTCGCCGGCCCGCCCAACATCCATGATTGCATCAATGGCCGGCGCTCTGGCAACTACCGCGACTATACGCGCCTGATCCAGCTCGCCCAGAGCTTCGACATCATCCACTTTCTCGGCAACCAGCCGACAGCGCCGATCGAACTGCCCGCCGGCACCCGCCACCTGGATTGCTATCTCGCCAACATCACATACGCCGACAAGGCCTATCACTGCACCTCGATCGGCCGGCAGCGCGCCTTGGACGGCATCGACATGATGGCGATCTCTCGTGGGCTCACGCGCGAGCAGATGATCGAGACGCCCGGCGTTCTCACCATCATCTCTGTCAACTCCCCGCGCCGTTTCGACGAGGCCATGAGCGATGGGTTGATGGCCATGTCCGAATGGGGCCAGGCTGTCGTGGTCACGCCGTTCACGCTCATGGGCGCCATGACGCCCGTGACGCTGGCCGCCGCCCTGGTGCAGCAGAATGCGGAGGCGCTTGCGGGAATCGTCCTGACCCAGCTCGTCCGCCCGGGCGCCCCGGTTGTCTACGGTGCCTTCACCTCGAATGTCGACATGCGCAGCGGGGCCCCGGCCTTCGGCACGCCGGAGAATGCGCGGGCAACGCTGGCGGCGGGGCAGTTGGCGCGTTTCTACAAGCTGCCCTACCGCGCCAGCAACTCGAGCGCCAGCAATGCCGTTGATGCCCAGGCGGCCTACGAATCCGAGATGTCGATCTGGTCGTCGGTCATGGGGCACGCCAATCTGGTGTACCATGGCGCCGGCTGGATGGAGGGCGGGCTGACAGCCTCGTTCGAGAAGATCATCCTCGATGTTGAGATGCTGCAGATGATGGCCGAGACCATCAAGCCGATCGACATCAATCCGACGGAGATTGCGGAAGGGCTCGCGGCCATAGCGGGGGTCCGGACAGGCGGGCATTTCTTCGGCGAGGCCCATACGCTGGCGCGCTATGAAACCGCGTTCTATCGCCCCCTTGTGTCCAACTGGCAGAACTACGAGAACTGGGAGCTGGCGGGCGCGCAGAATGCGACGCAACGCGCGACCGCAATCTGGCAAAAGGCGCTGGAGATCTACCAGCCGCCGGCGCTCGACCCCGGCGTAGCGGAAGCGCTGGACGCCTTCGTCGCACGGCGCAAAGAAGAGCTGCGCAACGTCGATCACTGACCCGCGGGGCCTGCGGCCCTAGAGCCGGGACAGATAGAGTTCCGGCCGCCGGTCGGCGCGATAGGCGTGATCGCGCTGAAAAGCCGCAAAGCGGTCGCCCGCGATCTCGCCGATGATCAGCTCCGGGCCGGCATCGCCCTTCGCCAGCACACTGCCATCCGGAGCGGCGAGACAGCTTTCCCCCACATACTCGAGCCCGTTCTCGGAACCGGCGCGGTTGGCGAACAGGACAAAGATGCGATTCTCATAGGCCCGCGCGGGAACGAGCATGCGCGGAACGACATGGTACGGTTTCGTCGTGGCACTGAGGCAGATGATCGCCTCGGCCCCATCCAGCGCCAATTGGCGCGCGATTTCAGGAAAGTCGAGATCGTAACAGATCATGAAGGCGGTGCGCAGGCCCAGGAAGTCAAACACCGGCGACGCGCCGCCGGGCAGGAACAATGCCCGTTCCATTTCGCCCCAGAGGTGGGACTTGCGATAGCTGGCCAGCGCCTGCCCGTGCCGGTCGACCAGGAGCACCGTATTGTAAAGCCCCTCTGCCGCGCGCTCGGGAAAACCATAGGCGATGGCAAGGCCGTTCCTGCGTGCGATCTCGGCTGCGGCGCGCGAAGCCGGCCCCGGCAAAGGCTGCGCCAGATCCGCCATGGCATCGCCGATATTGTAACCGCTAAGAAAAAGTTCCGGCAGCACCAGGAGTTCGGCACCCCGCGTCGCCGCCTCGGCCGCCAACCGACCCATCAAATCAAGATTGGCATTGATATCGCCGGGAAAGCCGATCGTCTGGCCGAGAGCCACGCGCATGGACGGTCCTATGAGAGTATCGCGCCCCGATTTGGGAACGTGGAGCCGCCGCCGTCAAGTTTGGCGTATCACGCATAGACTCTGTCGAATTGCGACGATGTGACGAGGGTGTTCCTCCATAGTCTTTTCAGCGGACACCTGCACCCGGCACCACGACAAGGAGCGTCGAGATGGCTTCTGCGCTTTACGCTTTTGTGCGTGAAACGCCTTACGATTCCATTCCTCCGGCGGTTCGGCGGATGGCGGAGCGCTGCCTCGTTGACCTGCTCGGGACCGCCGCTTCAGGCCTGGCGACATCTCTTTCGCAGATCATTCGCAAGCATGCCGTGCGCAGCTTCGGCGCCGGCGCGGAAGCCCCGCGGGCGCGCCTGCTGTTCGACGGGCGCGCGGCAAGCCCGCTCGGGGCCGCGCTCGCGGGCGGCATGACCATCGACAGCTTCGATGCCCATGATGGACATGTGCTGACCAAAGGCCACGCGGGCGCGGCGGTGCTTCCCGGCTTGCTGGCCCTCGCGGATGCATCGGATCATCCATTGTCGGGCGCCGAGTTCCTCACCATGCTCGTCGTGGGCTACGAGGTGGCGATACGCGCCGGCATAGCCCAGCACGCGACGGCGCCCGACTATCATACGTCCGGCGCATGGAACGCACTTGGCGTCGCCGCCATCGCCGCGCGGCACTGGCGCTTCGATGAGGAACGGTTCCGGCAGGCAATCGGCATCGCCGAGTATCACGGACCCCGCAGCCAGATGATGCGCTGCATCGACTTCCCGACCATGCTGAAGGACGGCTCCGGCTGGGGCGCCATGGTCGGTCTGAGCGCCGCCTCTCTCGCGGCCGACGGCTTCACCGGGGCGCCGGCCCTGGTCGTGGAAAGCCAGGAGGTTGCCGAGCTCTGGGGCGATGTGGGCCAGCGTTGGCGCATGCTGGAAATGTATTTCAAGCCCTACCCGATCTGCCGCTGGGCACAGCCGGCGGTGGAGGCGTCGCTGGGGCTTCGGCGCGATCACAAGATCGACCCGGCCGCGATCGCCAAGGTCGTCGTCGAGACCTTTCACGAGGCCGTGCGCCTGGATCAGCATCGGCCAGCGACGACGGAAGAGGCGCAATACAGCCTGCCCTTCCCGGTCGCCGCCGCCATCGTACGCGGCAAGCTCGCACCGACCGACATTTCCGGCGCCGCGCTGACCGATTCCGCGATCCTGGCGATGAGCGACCGCATCGAGCTGCGCGAGGCGGAAGACCTCAATGCCGTCTTCCCGGCGGAACGGTTCGCGCGGGTGCAGTTCCACCTGAACGATGGCCGCGTGATCAGCGGTGCGACCACGCCGGCGCGCGGCGATGCGGAGCGGCCGCTGACCGATGCCGAAATCCTGCAGAAGTTCCATGAGCTGGCCGATGGCCCGCTGGGCAAGGATGCGGCGGCCGAATTGGTCCGCCTTGTCCATCAATTGGCGGACACGGCGGATGTCCGCCCGCTGCTTGACCGGCTGCTGGTGGCGCCCGGCGCGGCGAGCCCGCGCGCGCGGATCGCATGAGATGAAAACGTGAGCGGAATCGGTATTCAGGAGACGGTGTGGATCGACCTGCCGGATGGTTGCCGGCTGGCGGCCCGGCTCTGGTTGCCGGCGGATGGCGCCGGGCGGGTGCCGGCGATCCTGGAATACCTGCCCTATCGCCGCCGCGACCGGCACAGGGGCGACGACGCAATTCTTCATCCAGCTTTCGCCAAGGCCGGCTATGCCGCGATCAGGGTCGACATGCGGGGTGCGGGCGATTCCGACGGCGTGATGGACGATGAATATACGCCGCGCGAATGGGACGATGCGGTCGCGGTGATCGACTGGATCGCGCGCCAGGATTGGTGCGACGGGAATGTCGGCATGATCGGCCTGTCCTGGAGCGGCTTCAATTCGCTCCAGATCGCCGCCAAGGCGCCCCCCGCCCTCAAGGCGATCGTGACGACCTGCGCCTCGGACGACCGCTACGCCGACGACATGCACTACATGGGCGGCTGCCTGCTGAACGACAACCTGCAGTATGGCGCCACCTTGTTTACCTGGCTCGGCACACCGCCCGATCCGGCCATCGTGGGCGAGCGCTGGCGCGAGATGTGGCGGCGGCGCCTTGAACAAGTGAGCCCGCCGGCCGCGCGCTGGATGAGCCATTCGGACCGCGACGATTATTGGCGCAGCGGATCGGTCTGCGAGGATTACAGCCGCATCAAGGCCGCCGTGCTCGCGGTCGGAGGGTGGGCGGACGGCTATACCAACGCCGTGCTGCGCCTGCTTGCCGGGCTTCCGGGCCCACGCAAGGGATTGATCGGCCCGTGGGGTCATGCCTTTCCGCATGTGGCGACGCCGGGGCCGCAGATCGATTTCCTTGGCTACGTGACACGGTGGTGGGACCATTGGCTGAAGGGCCGCGACACCGGCCTGATGGACGAGCCGATGCTGACCTGCTGGTTGCAGGAAAGCGAGCCGCCGCGAGCCCGCTATGTCACGCGCCGCGGCCGATGGATTTCCGAGGCAAGCTGGCCCAGCCGCAACTGCCAGCCCTTGTCGTTTCAATTGACGCCGGCGGGCTTGGTGGAAGGCAGAGGCGTCGCGGCGCTTGACGCTCCGGTATGCTCGCCGGCGACAACCGGCCTCGCCTCCGGCGAATGGTGCCCCTACGGCTGGGGTCCCGACATGCCGACGGACCAGCGCGAGGATGATGCCGGGTCCCTCTGCTTCGATGCCCCCGCGCAAGCCGTGCCGCTGCAGATTCTTGGTGGCGCGCGGCTGGAGATCGAATTCTTCGCCGATCGACCCGAGGCCATGCTGGCGGTGCGCATCAATGACGTTGCGCCGGACGGGCCGGTCGGGCGCGTGACCTATGGGCTGCTCAATCTGCAACATCATGACGGCCATGCGCGGGCCAGCGCGCTCACCCCCGGCCAGCGCTACCGCGCCAGTCTCCGCCTGAAGGATGTCGCCTATGAGCTGCCGGTGGGCCACCGGCTGCGGGTGGCCATCTCCACCGCCTATTGGCCGCTGGCCATGCCGCAACCCGTCGCAGCGACGGTGACCCTGCATCAGGCAACGCTCATTCTTCCGCATCGGGAAAAGGATCCCCTGCAAGGGGCCGTCCCGGCCCTGGGCACGGCCTGGTCGCCCGAGCCGCTCGCCGTCGAAGTTCTCGCGGCACCCGAGCGCGGCCGGCTGAAGATCACCCGCGACCTGGCGCAGAACCGGACCATCGTCGACGTCGTCCGGACTCTCGGCGCCATCCGCATCGCAGACGTGGCACTCGAGTTGCAGGCGCTGGGGTCGGAGATCTACAGCGTCGCACCGGACGATCCGTCGACGGCGCGGTCGACCGCCACCCGCAGGGCGGAGTTCAAGCGCGATGGCTGGCACGCCACCGTGACGACGAAATCGGAACTGTGCGCCGAGGGTTCCGATTGGCGCTATGTCGCAACGCTCGACGCCTATGACGGCAACAAACCGTTCTTTTCACGCTCGTGGGACCTGGCAATTCCACGATCGACGGCAGGCAACACAAAACAATAGCCATGCACAGCGGAGACACTTCACGAGGGAGAGGGACTATGCACAACAAGGCTCATAAGGTTTCGCGGCGCCAGGTCATCGGCGGCATGGGAGCCGCAGCAGCGCTCGCAACCATGCCGCGGGGCGCGTTCGCCGCCGGCGCGGTCAAGGTCGGATGGACCACCGATACCGAGCAAACGATCCTCGGCAACATCACCGCCTTGATCCTGGAAAAAAAGCTCGGCCTCCAGGTCGAACGGGTCGGCAATCTCGGCGGCACCGGCATCGCCCATCAGGCGATCATCGACGGCGCCATCGACATCTATCCTGACTACACCGGCGACGCGCTCGCCAACGTGCTGAAGAAGGACATCATCACCGATCCGGTGAAATCCTGGGAAGCCGTGCGCGATGGCTATGCCACGCAGTACAAGATCACCTGGTTGAAGCCGACGCCCTTCAACAACACCTATGCGCTGGCGCTCAAGGAAGCCACCGCGGCGGAGAAGGGAATCACCGACATCAGCGGCCTTGCGCCGGCCGCGCCCGGCTGGACGCTCGGCTGCTCCGTGGAGTTCGCCGGCAGGCCTCTCGACGGCTATCCCGGCATGTCCAAGCACTACGGCTTCGAGTTCGGCACGGTGAAGCCGATGGATGTCGGCCTGATGTATACCGCCGTCGATAGCGGCGATGTCGACGTGATCGTCGCCTTCGCCACCGACGCCCGTATCGGCAAGGTCGGCCTC
>DASZQC010000433.1:0-3771 GCA_035549815.1 Dongiaceae bacterium | reverse complement strand
GCCCTTCATGGCGACGACGTCGACCAGGCCGGCGAAATCGCTCTCGACGCCGATCGGAAGCTGCGTGACCAGCGGCTTCGCGCCGAGGCGGTCCTTGATCATCTGGACGCAGCGATAGAAGTCCGCGCCGATGCGGTCCATCTTGTTGACGAAGCAGATGCGCGGGACGCCGTACTTGTCGGCCTGGCGCCACACCGTCTCGGACTGCGGCTCGACGCCGGCGACCGAGTCGAACACCGTGACGGCGCCGTCCAACACGCGCAGCGAGCGCTCCACTTCGATGGTGAAGTCGACGTGGCCCGGGGTGTCGATGATGTTGATGCGGTGGTCGCGCCACTGGCAGGTCGTCGCGGCCGACGTAATGGTGATGCCGCGCTCTTGCTCCTGCTCCATCCAGTCCATCGTGGCAGTGCCTTCGTGGACTTCGCCGATCTTATGGGAACGGCCGGTATAATAAAGAATGCGCTCGGTGGTCGTCGTCTTGCCGGCATCGATGTGGGCCATGATGCCGATGTTGCGGTATCGATCGAGCGGATGAGTTCGGGCCATGATGTTACGATCCTTCTCTGATCGCCTTTACCAGCGATAATGCGAGAAGGCCTTGTTGGCCTCCGCCATGCGGTGGGTGTCTTCGCGCTTCTTCACCGAGGCGCCGCGGTTGTTGGCCGCGTCCAGCAGTTCCGCCGCCAGACGATCGGTCATGGTCTGCTCCGAGCGGCCGCGGGCGGTCTGGATGATCCAGCGGATCGCCAGCGCCTGGGCGCGGTCCGGGCGGACTTCCACCGGCACCTGGTAGGTGGCGCCGCCGACGCGGCGGGAGCGCACCTCGAGGTGCGGCTTCACGTTATCCAGCGCCTCGTGGAACGCCTTCACCGGGTCGCCCTTGGCCTTCTTCTCGACCTGGGCCAGCGCGCCATAGACGATGGTCTCGGCGACCGACTTCTTGCCGGCATACATCAGGGAGTTCATGAACTTGGTCAGGACCAGGTCGCCGAACTTGGCATCCGGCAGAACTTCGCGCTTTTCAGCAGCGTGACGACGGGACATCGCGATCTCTCCTTACTTCGGCCGCTTGGCGCCGTATTTGGAACGACGCTGCTTGCGGTCCTTCACGCCCTGGGTATCGAGCGTGCCGCGGATGATGTGGTAACGGACACCCGGCAAGTCCTTCACGCGGCCGCCGCGGATCATGACGACCGAGTGTTCCTGAAGGTTGTGGCCTTCGCCCGGGATGTAGGACGTGACTTCGAAACCGTTGGTGAGACGGACGCGCGCGACCTTACGCAGAGCGGAGTTCGGCTTCTTCGGCGTCGTCGTATAGACGCGGGTGCAAACACCGCGCTTCTGCGGGCTGGCTTGCAGCGCCGGAACCTTGTTGCGCGTCTTCAGCGGCGCGCGAGACTTGCGGATCAACTGGTTGATCGTTGGCATTCCATCCTCACCGTTGCGCGTCCGGGCCGTGCCCATCAGGCGCTAGAAACAGCCATGTGCAAAAACGACCTCATCGAAACGCCGATCAGGGTCCCCACGTATTCGGACCCTGCGGTGTGCTCCGATGCGGTTTGAGCCACTTTGTCGCCACGGGCTCCAGGGCCTCGGCGGCGACTATGTATTCGTTGCTTATAAGCGGAGACAGCGTCTAAGCCGTGATTGGCCTACCACCAGCCCCCTTAAAGGCGCGCGGAATGTATTGATTCGACCTGGGGGTGTCAAGCAATTCTCCGGCCCATGAAAAGCGCGAGATTTCAACGCCTTGAGCCGGATTTGGGGCGGCGCATATCACCACCGATGGGGGCGCATGGCAAGGGATTCCACTAGGTGTTGACCAAGGCCAAGTAAGAATCGTTAAGCGCGATTCTGGCCGGCTCCGGCACCCAAATGGGCTAGTCCTCCTCGACGAAGACCTTTTCGCGCTTCTTGGCGATGTTGGGCACCAGGACCAGCGCCAGCACCCCCACCGCCAGGATCAGCAGGGCGAGACTCAGCGGCCGGGTGAAGAACACCGTCGGGTCGCCGCGGGAGATGATCATGGCCCGGCGCAGATATTCCTCCAGCATCGGGCCCAGCACGAAGCCCAGCAGCAGCGGCGCCGGCTCGCACTCGCATTTGACCAGCACATAGCCGAGCAGCCCGAAGATCGAGACGGCGAACAGGTCGAAGGCGTTGCTGTTGATGCTGTAGATGCCGATGGCGCTGAAGGCGAGGATCGCCGGGAACAGGATGAAATAGGGCACTTTCAGCAGCCGCACCCACAGTCCGATCAGCGGCAGGTTCAGGATCACCAGCAACAGATTGCCCACCCACATCGAGACGATGAGGCCCCAGAACAAGCCGGGCTCGTCGGTCGCAACATTCGGGCCGGGCGTGATGCCCTGGATGATCATGGCGCCGATCATCAGCGCCATCACCGGATTGGAGGGAATGCCGAGCGTCAGCATCGGGATGAACGAAGTCTGCGCGCCCGCATTGTTGGCGGCTTCGGGCGCCGCGACGCCCTCGATCATGCCCTTGCCGAATTTTTCCGGTGTCTTGGAGATGCGCTTCTCCACCGTGTAGGCGGCGAAGGAAGCGAGGATATGCCCGCCGCCCGGCAGCACGCCCAGAATGGATCCCAGCAATGTGCCGCGCATCACCGGGCCCGCGATCCGCTTCAGGTCCTTTCTTGTCGGCATCAGATTGCTGACATGCTGGACCTGTACGTCGCGCTCGCGCTCGTTCTCCAGGTTGCGCAGGATCTCGGCGATGCCGAACACGCCGACGGCCACCGCAACGAAGTTCACGCCATCGGCGAGTTCCGGAAAGTCCATCGTGAAGCGCGGCGTGCCGGTATAGATGTCGGTACCGACCATGCCGAGCAGAAGCCCCAGCACCACCATCGCCAGCGCCTTCACGATCGAGCCATGCGCCAGCGCCACGGACGTGATGAGGCCCAGGAACATCAGCGAGAAATATTCCGCCGGGCCGAATTGCAGCGCGATGCCGGTCAGCGGCGGCGCCAGCACGGCGAGGAACAAGGTCGCGACCGTGCCGGCGCAGAACGAACCCAGCGCCGCGGCGGCCAGCGCATGGCCCGCCTGCCCTTGCCGCGCCATCTGGTAGCCGTCTATCGCGGTCACCGCCGAGGATGATTCACCCGGCAGGTTGACCAGGATCGCGGTCGTCGAACCGCCATACTGCGCGCCGTAATAGATGCCGGCCAGCATGATGAGCGAGGTTACGGGCGACAGCGCCAGGGTGATCGGCAGCAGCATGGCGATGGTCGCCGTCGGGCCGATGCCCGGCAGCACGCCGATCAGCGTCCCCAGCAGCACGCCAACGAAACAGTAGAGAATGTTGATCGGCGTCAGCGCCGTTTCGAAGCCCAGGCCGAGATTGAGCAGCAGGTCCATCTCAACCTCCCAGCCACGGCCCGAACAGACGCGCGGGCAGACCCAGTCCGATGTTGAACACCAGGACGCAGAAGATCGTGAGCCCGACGACCAGGGCGATGGCGAGCTTCAGCGACATGCGCCGGCTGGCAAAGGCCGACACCGCCACGACGAGGGCGATGGCCGCCACCAGCCCCAGGCCGCGCACCGTCAACCCGAAGATGACCGGCGCCACCACGATCAGGATGATGCCGCGCCACGGCATGCCGGCGAATTCGGAGCCGGTTGTGCGGAAGGCGTTGGCCAGGATGATCAACCCCAGCAGCGCCAGCACGCCCGCCAGCAGCAGCGGGAAAGCGCCGGGGCCGAGCTTCAGCGGCGTGCCCATGTCGAGATCGAGCGT
>DASZQC010000432.1:0-6629 GCA_035549815.1 Dongiaceae bacterium | reverse complement strand
TCAGGCTTTTCACCGACATGACCTTGGCGCGCTGCACGTCGCGGGTGAACTCGGCGACATAGTCGGTCGCGGGATTCAGCACCAGCTCTTCCGGCGTGCCGATCTGGATCACCGCGCCGTCCTTCATGATGGCGATGCGGTCGGCCAGCCGGATCGCCTCGTCGAAATCATGGGTGATGAAAATGATGGTCTTCTTCAGCATCGTCTGAAGACGCTGCAATTCCGCCTGCATCTCGCGCCGGATCAAGGGATCGAGCGCGGAGAAGGGCTCGTCCAGGAACCACAGCTCCGGCCCCACCGCCAGCGATCGGGCGATGCCGACGCGCTGCTGTTGGCCGCCGGACAGTTCGCGCGGATAGGAATGCTCGCGGCCCTTGAGGCCGACCAGCTCGATTACCTCGCGCGCGCGGGCCAGCCGCTTGTCCTTGGCGACATTCTGGATGGCGAGCGGGAAGGCGACATTGTCCAGCACGTTCAGATGCGGCAGCAGGGCGAAGTTCTGGAACACCATGCCCATCTTGTGGCGGCGGATCTCGATCATCTCCGCCTCGCTGGCCTTCAGCAGGTCACGTCCCTCGAACACCACCTGGCCGGCGGTCGGCTCGATCAGCCGCGACAGGCAGCGCAACAGGGTCGACTTGCCGGAGCCCGACAGGCCCATGACGATGAAGATCTCGCCCTCGGCGATGTCGAGCGTGACGTCGCGCACCGCGCCGACCAGCCCCGCGGCAGCCAGCTCGGCGCTGTCGATCTCACCGCTGCGTCCGGCCAGGAAGCTGTCGGCATTCTCGCCGAACAGCTTCCAGACATGCTTGCAGGACAGCTTCGGAGCTGGAGCCATGTCGCCGCGTTCCCCTTTGCCGCGCTAGCGGCCTAGATTGTCCCTGACGGAAAGGGCCGGCAAGCGCTCACTTGCCGGCCCCGCCCGAAGCCAAAGCTGCGTCCGGCCCTATTGACCGGCCCAGCCCTTGATCTTTTCCTGATTGGCGGCGATCCAGGCATCGGCGACTTCATCGATGCTCTTCCCGTCCAAATCGACCTGGCTGATGAGGGCATTCATCTCGTCATCGCCCATCTGGAAGCCCTTGGCGATCGCATGGGCGACCGGCCACTTGTCCTTCATGCCGGCCCAGGCATATTTCCAGATCTCGCCATGCGGCTTGCCGCAATCATAGGCGAGGTCCTTGTTCTCGCCCCAGGCCGGGTCGCTGTAGCATTCCGGCGTCCATTCGGGAAATTGCACCCACTCGCCCTTGTATTTCGCCGGCGCCCAGTGCGGCGCATAGATCCACAGCAGGATCGGCGCCTGGCGCTGATAAGCCGATTCCAGCTCGGCGAACATGTTGGCGTCGGTGCCCGCATGCACGACTTCATAATTGAGGCCCAGCGCCTCGACGCGCTCGTCATCGAAGCCGCCCCAGGTCACGGGCCCGCCCAGGTAGCGGCCCTTGGGCGCGGTCTCCGCGGTTGAGAAGGCTTCGGCGCAATCGTTCAGCGCCTTCCAATCCGGCAGCCCCGGGCACTTCTCCTTCATGTAGGAGGGATACCACCATTCCTCCTTGGCCTTCGGGCCGAGGGGGCCGAGATTCTCGGTCTTGCCGGTCTTGTCGGCTTCCGCCATCGCTTCCTTGGCGGTGGTGTCCCAATATTCGAGGCCCACGGTCAGGTCGCCGGTCGGCAAGCCGGTGCCGATGCTCGCCAGATAGTCGGCGTTCACCGTCTCGACGTTGTAGCCGTAGGATTTCAAGATCTTCTCGAGGATCTTGGTGTTCAGCACGGCGCCGGTCCAATCGAAGTTGGCCAGCTTGATCGTGTCCGTGCTCTCCGGAACGGCGGCCATGGTCGGGGTCGCCGTGACGAGGGCCAGCGCCACAAGCCCAGCAAGCCCGCAGCCGCCCAACAAACCTTTGCGCATCATCTGCCTCCACCTCTCTGTCGCGGGCCGAGCTTCGCCCTTTGCTGATTGGTCGCTCGAGGTGAAATCAAACAAGGATTCCACGACGCCTGCAATAGGAATGTTAATATAATGTGGCTTTGATGCTGGAATTCGGCGGATCGGTGTGGTTTTCTGCTGCCGATCTATGCCTCAACCCGGAGCCCGCCCCCGTGCCTGACCCCGCCGCATCGCCGCGCCATACCGAGATCCTGATTCTGGGCGGCGGCATCCTTGGCTGCTCGATCGCGTATCACCTGACGCGGGCGGGGAAGCGCGACGTCACCATCCTGGAAAAAAGCGGTCTGACCCACGGGGCGACGTGGCACGCGGCCGGCCTGGTGGGACAGCTCCGCTCCTCGCGCAACACCACGCGCATGCTGCGGCATTCGGTCGAACTCTACGACAAGCTGGAGGCCGAGACCGGCCAGGCGATCGATTGGAAGAAGTACGGCTCGCTGCGTCTCGCCTGCTCCGAGCAGCGCGAGATGGAGAACCGCCGCCTGATGACCATGGCCAAGAGCTTCGGCCTGGAGATGCAGTGGCTGACGCCGCAGGAATCGATCGATCTCTTCCCGCTGATGAGCGATGTCGATGTGCGCTCCGCTATCTTCATCCCCAGCGACGGCTATATCGACCCGGCGAGTGTCGCGCAGGGGCTGGCCAAGGGCGCCAAGGACAAGGGCGCCAAGATCGTCATCGGCGAGCGCGCCTTGAGTTGCAAGGTGGAGAATGGCCGCGTCACGCGGATCGAGACCGACAAGGGTGCCTGGACCTGCGACCTGCTGATCAATGCCTGCGGCATGTGGGGGCACGAGGTCGGAAAGCAGGCCGGCGTGCGCGTGCCGTCCTTCGCCGTCGAGCACCAGTACCTGATCACCGACCCGATCCCGGACGCGCCGAAGCGCATGCCGACCATGCGCGACCCCGATCACCTGGTCTATTACAAGCCGGAGGTGCGCGGCCTTGTCGTCGGCGGCTACGAGCCGAATACGCTCGCCTTCGCGCCGAACGGAATCCCGCGCGAGTTCGCGCAGGAACTGCTGCCGGGCAATTTCGACCGCTTCGAGCAACTGGCGCAGCTCGCCGCCAAGCGCACGCCGATCATCAACCAGGTCGGTGTGCGGCAGCTCTTGAACGGTCCGATCCCCTATTCTGCGGACGGCGATTTCGTCATGGGCAAGGCGCCGGAGCTGGACAACTACTTCGTCTGCGCCGGCTTCCTCTATGGCATCGCTGCGGGCGGGGGCGCCGGGCGCATGATGGCGGAATGGATCCTGGAGGGCCGGCCGAGCCTCAATCTGTGGCCGCTGGATATCCGCCGCTTCGGCTTCCACCATGCGACGAAGCATTTCATGTATGACCGCGCGGTGGAGCTCTATGGCGGCCACTACAAGTTTGCTTTCCCGGCCAAGGAGCACGAGACCCAGCGCGGCATCCGCCGCTCGCCGCTCTATGAGACCTTGAAGGCGCGGGGCGCGGTGTTTGGCTCACGCGGCGGCTGGGAACGGCCGAACTGGTTTGCGCCGAAAGGCGTCGAGGCCAAGGACAAGCCGGATTTCGACCGCGCCAAGACCAACTGGTTCAAACAGGTCGGCGAAGAGCACAAGGCGGTGCGCGAGCGTGTCGCCCTGATCGACCAGACTTCCTTCTCCAAGTTCGAGCTGATCGGACCGGGCGTGGTGCCGTTCCTGCAGCGGCTTGCCGTCTCCAACATGGATCGCCCGGCCGGCAGCGTTATCTATACCCAGCTCTGCAACGAGCGCGGCGGCATCGAATGCGACCTGACCTTCGTGCGGCTCGCCGCCGATCGCTACTACTTCGTCACCGGTGCGGCCTTCGGCAAGCATGACGCGCATTGGATCGAGAGCCAGATGCGCCAGGACGGCTCGGTGCATCTGATCGACGTCACCTCGTCGCGCGCGGTGATCAATCTCTGCGGTCCCAGGGCGCGCGATGTGCTGGCCCAGGTGGCGGAAGAGGATGTTTCCAACGCCGCCTTCCCCTTCGCCGCGATGCGGGAGATCACGGTGGGCGCCGCCCCGGTGCGCGCCATCCGCATCGGCTATGTCGGCGAGCTGGGCTGGGAGCTGCATGTGCCGACGGAATATGCCGGTCATGTCTATGAGCTGCTCCGCGCGGCGGGCGAGGCGCACGGCATCGCCGATGTCGGCTATCGCGCCATCGATTCCCTGCGCATGGAGAAGGGCTATCTCTATTGGTCCAGCGACATCACGCCGGATTATACGCCGCTGGAGGCCGGGCTCGGTTTCCGGGTCAATTTCAGCAAGGGCGATTTCATCGGCCGCGAAGCCTTGCTCAAGCAGAAGGAAGCGGGTGTGAAGCAGCGCCTGGTCACCTTCCTGCTCGACGAGTACTTGCCACTCTATGGCAGCGAGGCGGTGATGGTCGACGGCCAAGTGGTGGGGGTCACCAGCAGCGGCAATTTCGGCTACTCCGTGGGCAAAGCAATCGGCTACGGTTACCTGCCGGCGGAACTGGTCGCGCGCGGCCGGGTGGAGGTCGAGGCCTTCGGCAAGGTCAGCGGCGCGACCATCATCACCCGGGCCGCCTATGATCCGGACAACAAGCGGCTGAAAGCGTAAGGGGAGGGGCATGAGCACGAATATCGACCGCGACGACGTGCTGGCCGCCATGCGCGGCATCGATGTGTTCAAGAACGTCCCCGCCGACACCATCAAGACGGAGCGGCTTGGTGGCCTGACCAATCGCAATTTCCGGGTCGACTCGCCGCTCGGCCGCCACGTGCTGCGCATACCTGGCGCGGGCACCAGCGAATATATCAACCGGCACAACGAGGCGCACGCAGCGAAGTCCGCCGCCAAGGTCGGCGTGAACGCGGACGTGGTGCATTTCGACGAGAAGACCGGCGTGATGCTGTGCCGCTACGTCGATGGCGGAATCACCATGAATGCCGACCGGTTCAAGGATCTGGGCTCGGTGAAGCGCTCGGCGGTGGCGCTGAAGCGCGTGCATGACAGCGCGGCGCCGTTCCTGAACCGCTTCGAGCTGTTCCAGATGATCGACGAATATCTCGACATCCTCGCCAAGAAGAATGCGCCCTTGCCGGACGGCTATCACGATGTGAAGCGCGAGGCCGAAGCAGTACGGGCTGCCTTGAGCGCGCGGCCGTTGCCGATCAAGCCCTGCCATTGCGACCCGCTGGCGGAGAACTTTCTGGATACCGGCAAGCAGGTCTTCGTCATCGACTGGGAATATGCCGGCAACAACGACCCGATGTGGGACCTGGGCGATATCTCGGTCGAGGCGGCGTTCGGCCCGGATCAGGACGAAGCGCTGCTCGAGGCCTATTTCGGTGGCAAGGCGCCGGCAGGCGACCGCGGCCGCATGGTCCTCTACAAGGCGATGTGCGACCTGCTCTGGACCTTGTGGGGCATCATCCAGCACGTGAACCAGAACCCAGCCGACGATTTCTGGGCCTACGCCACCAACCGCTTCGAGCGCTGCAAGAAGCTGATGGGCGACCGCGATTTCGGGCGGCATCTGCAGGCGGTGAAGAATGGGTAGCGGCGGCCACCCGTGCGGCGGATAGATTCAACCCCCGCCCTGACCCTCCCCCAACTTGGGGGAGGGGGTTCGAGTTCTCCCTCCCCCGAGTCGGGAGGGCAGGGGTAGGGGCGATAAGCGATGGCTCTTTGAAATTCAGATCAGGTTAGACCCATGTCCACTTTCCCCACCAGCGCCCGCGCCATTGTCATCGGCGGCGGCATTATCGGCTGCTCCACGGCCTATCATCTGGCCAAGCTCGGCTGGAAGGATGTGCTGCTGGTCGAGCGGCACAAGCTCACCTCCGGCAGCACCTGGCACGCCGCCGGCCTCGTCGGCCAGCTCCGCACCTCGGCCAACATCACCCAGCTCCTCAAATATTCGGTCGAGCTCTATGACCGGCTGGAGCAGGAAACTGGGCTCGCGACAGGCTGGAAGCGCAATGGCGGGCTGCGACTCGCCTGCAACCCGGAGCGCATGACCGAGATCAAGCGCCAGGCTACCACGGCGCATTCATTCGGGCTGGAGATGGAGCTGCTCTCGCCCCAGGAGGCGCAGAAGCTGTGGCCGGTGATGGACATCTCCGATGTGGTCGGCGCCGCCTTCCTGCCGACCGACGGCCAGGTAAATCCGGCCGACATCACGCAATCGCTCGCCAAGGGCGCGCGACAGAATGGCGTGAAGATCCTGGAAGAGACGGCAGTCACCGGCATCCTGGTCGAGAAGGGCCGCGCCGTCGGCGTGAAGACGGCGCAAGGTGATATCAAGGCCGAAGTGGTGGTGAATTGCGGCGGTCAGTGGGCGCGCGGCCTCGGAGCGCTCGCCGGCGTCAGCGTCCCGCTCACCTCCGTGCAGCACCAGTATCTGGTGACCGAGCCGATCGACGGCGTGCCGAAGAATTTGCCGACGCTCCGCGATCCCGACCGCCTGATCTATTTCAAGGAAGAGGTGGGCGGCCTGGTGATGGGCGGTTACGAGCACAACCCCAAGCCGTGGCAGGCACATCCGCTGCCGGAGAATTTCGCCTTCCAGCTTCTGGAGAACGACACCGATCATTTCGAGCCGCTGATGGAGCAGGCGCTGGCCCGCGTGCCGGCCCTGGCGACCGCCGGCATCAAGCAGATGATCAACGGCCCGGAGAGCTTCACGCCCGATGGAAACTTCATCC
>DASZQC010000431.1:0-11874 GCA_035549815.1 Dongiaceae bacterium | reverse complement strand
CACGGGCCGCCGTTTCTTATTCTGACCCATCCATTCGTCGTGGTCGGACTTGGTCCGACCATCCACGAGTTTTGATGGGCAAGACCGAGACGTTGCAGACAAACTCGTGGATGGTCGCGCCAAGCGCGACCATGACGATTAAGTTAGATAGCTACCGAATCCATTCTGCCTCGACGATTCCCTCACGCGCCAGCGCGCGGCGGACGCCATTCTGGAAATAGCCGACGCCGATTTCGTGCTTCGGGCTCAGCGGGCCTCGTACGAAGATGCCGGCCTCCAGATTCTGCTGCGCATGCTCGCAGATGCCGAAATCCTCGCGCACGATGTCGCAATTGGTCTGGATGGTGCGCTCGTTGGCGGCCGAGGCCGCCTCGCTCACGTCCTTGAAGAAGAAGCTGTAGACCAGCCGCGTGCGCCGCTCGTCGATCGGCACGATGCGCGAGCAGTTCATGCCGGTCGGATAGACCGAGAGCGTGTAGTTCGGCCAGCCCCACAGCCACAGTCCGCCATAGATCGAGCCGCTCTTCTGCGGCGCCGTCATGATCACCAGCGCGTCGGCATGGGTCGTCTCGAATTTCGAGAAATCGATCACCGCGTGGAACGACGGATGGATGCCGGGGATGTGGTAGCCCTCGACGAAATTGTCGGTATAGGCCTTCCAGTTGCAGTTCATCTCGAACTCCGCCTGGCGGACCTTGGTGAAGCTTTCCATCGGGTAGTCTTTCACCGTCTCCGGCAGGCTGCCCAAGGATTCCACCAGCGGCCGCGCGGCTTCATCGAAATTGACGAAGACCAGTCCGCGCCAGCTCTCCACCTTGATCGGCTTCAGGCCGTGCTCTTCCTTGCGGAACCAGTCGGCCTCGCCGAAATCCGGCGCGCGGCGCAGATTGCCGGCGCTGTCGAACACCCAGCCGTGATAGCGGCAGCGCAGCAGGTCGCAATGGCCGTGGCCGCTGTCGAGCAAAGTCGAAGCGCGATGCGGGCAGACATTGTGGAAGGCGCGCAGGGCCCCGTCGCGATCGCGGATGACGAAGAAGCGATAAGCAGCAACCTCTGTGGCGACATAATCGCCGGGATTGCGCAGGTCGCTCTCGGCGCAGACCAACTGCCACTCGCGGGAAAAGATCTGGCGGCGTTCCGCTTGGTAGATCTCGCGCTCCCAATACCAGCGCGCGGGCAAGCCGTAGGCCGCGTTTTGCTTTGTAGGAGATTTTACCTGCTCAAGCGTGTCCATCGAATTCCCAGAAATGGCCGGTCCAACGCGGCCAATTCTAGTACCATTCGATCTCGAAATCGCCCAGCTTTTTCGGCCCCTCGTAGATCAGCTTGCAGCCGCTGCCGCAATCGCGGAGCGCCACCCGCTTCGCGCCTTCATAGGGATCGTTCACGCCGCCACAACCGCTGGAGGCCCAGGTCAACACCTTCGTGCAATTGGAAACGCCGATGCGGCTGCCGTCCTGGCTGACCGCCAGGAAGCGATAATACTGCCCGAAGGATTCGGAATTCTTCAGGTAGCGCTCCACCTTTTCGCGCAACGCGCTCGAGATACGGACCATGTTCTTGGCCGGCGCCGGTGTGACCGCCGCCTGCTGCGTCGCCGCCGGTGCAGTTGCGACGACGGCCGGCGCAACGGGTTCGGCTGCGGCAACCGGTTGCTCCGGCGCCTGCAGCTTGGCGAGCAGCGCATTCGCCTTGGGCTCGAAATAGCCGTCCGGATGCGCGGCGAGAAACGCCTTGGCGCCCTTCTCGCTCGGCTTCGCCTTCAGCGCCTTCCAGGCCGCCACTTCTTCGGCGCTGGATTCCGCCATCAGCGACGCGCTGACGAAACCTTCCTTGCCGGCCGCGTTGACGCGCAGCCATTCGCCCCCCGCGACCTGGCCGGTCACATCGGCTGCCTGGTCCGCCGCCAGCTTGGTCAGCACCTTGGCGTCGGTTGTCGGCGCGGCGCGCACATTGGCGGATTTCTTCGCCACATAGACGCCCGCCATGTCCTCGATCTCGACCGGCGCGGACTCTTCCGCCGCGGGCGCGGGTTCGGGCGCCGGAGTGATGGCGGCCTGCTGTGTCTCGGCGGGCTCGGCCGCGCGTACCTGCGCCTGCTGCGCCGGCTTCAGTTCATCGAGCTTGGCCTGCGCCAGCGGCGTGAACACGCCATTCGGGAACTGCTTCAGATAAGCTTCGAACACGGCCGGATTGTTGCTGTCCTTGATCGATTCCCAGAACAGCAATTCGGCCTGCTGGTTGTTACCGGTCGCCGGTGCCGGCATCATCATGACTTGCTGTTGCGGCGCGGGCTCGGCGGGCGCCGCAACCGGCGCTTCTTCCGCCTTGGCCAACACGACCGGGCCGGTCAGCGACGAGGAATCCCATGGCGTCTGCCGCTGGTTGGTGGCGGCCAGCACCTTGGCGCGCACGGCGCGGTGCGCCTCTTCGATCGAGGTGCCGGGTGTCTTGAGCTCTTCGACCAGCGCCAGCGTATAGGGGCTATTGTTGGCGTCGCCGTCGACCGAGACATCGCCCGGCGCCGTCGAATAGCCCACGAAGCTGCCGCGCGGCGCATCGACCCGCGCCAAGCCGCGCGTGCCGGAGCGGAAGTTCCGCGTCAGCGGATTGTTGCGGCAGGCGTCGAGGAACACCAAATTCACCGCGTTGCCGGCATATTGCATCTGGCTCAGCACGCTGCTGGCGGAGACCGCTTCCAACTCGACGTCGCCTTCGGCTTCGATCTGCGCCCCGATCGGCAGCAGGTAATTCTCGCCATCGATCTGCACGCCATGGCCGGCATAATAGAACAGGCCGATGCCATTGCTGCCGGTGCCGCGCAGCTTCTGGCCGAACTCGCGGATCGCCCGCTTCATCTCTTTCTGGTCGGCGTTCTCCACCAGCGCGACGTCGAAGCCCAGGCCCTTCAGCGTATCCGCCATCAGCGCCGCGTCGTTGGTCGGATTCTTCAGCTTGCCGATCTCCGGCCCGTACTCGCCGTTGCCGATGATCAGCGCCACGCGCGCATCGGCCAGCGCCATGGCAGGCGCCAGCAGCAGAACGAAACCGAATGCGACCAGAAATTTCCCAAGACGGCCCAGCATCTGCGCCTCCCGCGACGCAATCCCCTTGCGACGAAGGGCCGTCCAGACCGGCATCTCGCCCGCATCGGACGTCCACCGTCACCGGCCGCGAAATGGCGGCCCGCTCTCTGGGCACATGATCTAAGGTCTTATTGGCCGATACGCCAGCCCTTATGCAGGCGACTTCGCTCCTAAGTGACGTCGGTCACGCCGCGGTCAGGCCGATCGGGCAGGTCACCCCGGTTCCGCCTAACCCACAGTATCCATTTGGATTTTTGGCCAAATACTGCTGGTGGTAGTCCTCGGCGTAATAAAATGCCGGGGCATCCAGGATTTCGGTGGTGATGGCGCCCAGGCCGGCCTGACTCAGGCGCGCCTGATAGGCGGCCTTGCTGGCCTCCGCCGCCTGCCGCTGGGCGGGCGAGGTCACATAGATGCCGGAACGGTACTGGGTGCCGACATCGTTGCCCTGGCGCATGCCCTGGGTCGGGTCGTGGCTTTCCCAGAAGATCTTCAGCAGACCGTCATAGCTGATCTTCTTCGGGTCATAGACCACCAGGACCACTTCATTGTGGCCGGTCATGCCGGAGCAGACCTCCTGATAGGTCGGGTTCGGCGTCGGACCGCCGGCATAGCCGACCGCCGTCGCATAGACGCCGTCCGCCTGCCAGAACTTGCGCTCCGCGCCCCAGAAGCAGCCCAGGCCGAAAATCGCCGTCTCCAGGCCGGCCGGGAAAGGCGGCTTGATGCTGTTGCCGTTGACCCAATGGGTCGAGGGCGTCGGCAGCGGCGTGGCCCTGCCCGGCAGGGCCTCGTCCTTGGTCGGAATGGTCAGCGGCTTGTGCTTGAAGGAGAACATTGGACCTCATACCCAATTTCGGGACCGGCAGCTGACCTGGAATCTAGGCTGCGCGACGCCCAATGCCAGCCCCAAACGCGCGATCGTGACCATGCCCAACGGGCATCGTGCCGCCATGACCCTGCGCGCCGTCGGGACATGGGCTGTCAGGACATAGGCTGTCAGGACATGGGGCTGTCAGGACATGGCGAGCGGCTGCGGCTTCCGCGGCGGCGGGAAATCGCGGTCCAGATCCATCAGATCTTCCGCCGACAGCACGATCTCCGAGGCGGCGGCGTTCTCCTTGACCCGTTCCGGGCGGGCCGATTTCGGAATGGCGATCACATGCTCGTGGCGCAGCACCCAGGCCAGCATGATCTGCGCGACGGTCGCCTTGTGCTTCTTGGCGATGCGGGCCAGCACCTGGCTCGACGGCAGATTGCCCTGCGCCAGCGGGCAATAGGCCATGAGGGCGATGCGCCGCTCCAGACTCCAGGGCAGCAGGTCGAAATCGATGCCGCGCTCGCCGATCGAATATTGCACCTGGTTGACCAGCGTCTTGTCGCCATGCTTCAGCGCCAGCCACTCGGCCATGTCCTTCATATCGAGATTGGAGACGCCGAAGCCGGCGATCTTGCCGGCCTTCACCAGATCGTCGAAGCCGGCCATCGTCTCCGCCAGGGGAACCCCGCCGCGCCAATGCAGCAGGTAAAGATCGATGCGGTCGGTCTTCAGCCGCTTCAGCGACGCTTCGCAGGCCTTGACGGTTCCCGCGCGCGAGGCGTTCTGCGGCAGCACCTTGCTGACCAGATAAATGCCATCGCGCCGGCCCTTGATCGCGGCACCCACCACCTCTTCGGAGCGGCCGGAGGCATACATCTCCGCCGTGTCGATCAGGGTGGCGCCCAGGTCGATGCCGGTCTGGAGCGCCCGCACCTCCTGCGCGCGCTGCCGCACATCGTCTCCCATATGCCAAGTGCCCAGCCCGATCGCCGACACGCGCGTCCCGTTTCGCAATGCGACCTGTCGCATGCTTCCCCCGATTGTTCCTATGCTGTCATATCCCCGGCCGCGCCAACTTACCGCTGTGCGCATGAAGGGCAAGCCGATATAATTATCGACATGGCAACTTTGTTCATCATCCTCACCGCTTTTTTCATGGCGGCCACTCTGGTAACGCTCGGTATCGGCGTCGTCGGCATGGGCAAGGGCGGCGACTTCAACAAGCAGAACGCCAACAAGCTCATGCGGCTGCGCGTGATCTTCCAAGGCCTGGCGATCGCCAGCTTCCTGCTCTGGCTGCTGGCGCGCTGAGACCGCCGGCATGGTGCAACTGACACGCATCTACACCTAGGGCGGCGACAAGGGCACGACATCTCTGGGCACCGGAAAGCGGGTGCCGAAGCACGACCAGCGCGTCTCAGCTTACGGGACGGTGGACGAGACCAACGCCATCATCGGCATCGTGCGGTTGCATACCAGCGGCGAGGCGGACGCGATGCTGGCCCGCATCCAGAACGACCTGTTCGACCTCGGCGCCGATCTCTGCGTGCCGGAAAGCCCGGAGAGCGACGAAGGCGCCAAGAACCGGCTGCGTATCGTCGACGCTCAGGTGGAACGGCTGGAGCAAGAGATCGACCGCAAGAACGAGGAACTCTCGCCGCTCAATTCCTTCGTGCTGCCGGGCGGCAGTGCTGCCTCCGCGCATCTGCATCTGGCCCGCACCGTCGCCCGGCGCGCCGAGCGCGACATGACGCGCCTCGCCGAATCGGAGGCATTGAATCCCGCCGCCATCCGCTACATCAACCGCCTGTCCGACCACCTGTTCGTGCTGGCGCGCTGGCTCAACGACAAGGGCGCCGGCGACGTCCTGTGGAAGCCCGGCGCCAACCGGTAGCTTTGGACCCGGCCACCCTGGCGAACGCGAGGAGGCTCCCGCAATGTCCGACGAGAAACCAGGCCCGCTCCAGCCGATCGCATCGAGTGATGTGCCCTGGTCCGAATGGTCGGACGTGCCGCGCTTCGCGGTGCGCTACAAGCATCTCAGCCTCGCCGCGCTCGGCGAGACTTATCACGTCGGGGTCGCGATCGAGGAGCTGGCGCCCGGCAAGCAGAGCGCGCCTTTCCATTACCACTTCGCGGAGGAGGAGCACGTCTATCTGCTCGAAGGCACGCTGACCGTGCGCCTCGGCCCCGACAGCTACCAGATGAAGCCCGGTGGCTATGTCTGCTTTCCCGCCGGGCAGCGCGCCGGCCACTGCCTCGTCAACAATAGCGCCGCGCCCTGCCGCTACGTGATCGTGGGCGAGCGCATTCCGAACGAAGTCGCAGTCTATCCCGATGCCAACAAGGTGCTGGTGCGCCAGCTTGGGCGGCTGTTCGATCTCGACATCACGCGCGGCTATTGGGAGGGCGAGACCACGGGCCTGCCGGCGGGCGCCGTCCTGCCGTCGCACATCGTGCCGAAACCGATCACGTCGACGGACAAGGCGAATCCGCCGATCGCGTCCGAGGACGTGGCGTGGAACGACGAAGGGCCGGGCACCGGCACGCGCTTCGGCGGCCGCTCCAGGCCCCTCACCTATGCGGCGGTCGGCGAGGACTATCATGTCGGCATGGTGATCGAATCGCCGGCGCCCGGCCGGCGCCTGTGGCCCAAGCACTACCACATGCTGGAAGAGGAGCACGCGCTGATCCTGGAGGGCGAGGTGACGCTGCTGCTCGGCGAGGAGCGGCACAGGATGACAGCCGGCGACTACGTCTGCTTCCCCGCCGGCCAGGCGGTCGGCCATTCGTTCCTCAACAGCGGCCCCGGCCCGTGCAGCTACCTGATCGTGGGCGAGCGCAACCCGAACGACGTCTGCGTCTATCCCGATTCCAACAAGGTCGCGGTCAGCGCCTTGCGCACGCGCAACACAATCTTCGACATGGCGGCATCGAAGCGTTACTGGGACGGCGAGCACACGGGCTGAACTCTATCCCGCCAGCGCCGGCGCGATCTGTTCCATCCGATCGAAGAACAAGGTGGGCGACAGCGCGCGCAGGAAATCCGGGTCGGCATAGCCCCAGGCGACCAGACCGCTGTCGATGCCGACCTCACGTGCGGCGGCGATGTCGCGGGCTTCATCGCCGATGAAGAGGGCCGTGCCGGGCTCCACTTTGGCCGCCCGCAGCACGGCACGGATTTTCGGCGGCTTGCCGAACAGGTTGGCGCCGCAGGCGAAATGCGCCACATGGTCCGCCGCCGGACCGAGCACCTGCCGCACATTCTCCTCCGCATTCGAGCTGATGATAGCAACCTGCGCGCCCCCGGCCTTCAATTCCGCCAGCGTCGCTGGGGCGCCAGGGAACAGGCGGATGCGGGCGATGTCCCGCGCGGCAAGCTGCCGCAGGTGTTTTGCGATCATCGGCAGCTTCCAGCTCGCCACGCCAAGGTCGCGAAGGATCGCGCGCGTCTCCATGCCGCGCAGCCGCTCCCGGTCCCCGGGTACAAGGCGCCGATAGCCGTAGCGGTCCGCGACCTGGTCGAAGATTCCGAAGAACCAGTCGAGGCTGTCGGCCAGCGTGCCATCGAAATCGAACAAGGCAAGGCGATAGCGCATGGAACCGGCCTGGGAGAAACGCCGTGTCATTGAGCAGCCTTTGTAGCAGGCCGCATACTTCTGCGCAGGTGCGGGATGCGACGTCCTGACCACTCTGCTGCGCTGCTAGGCCATTGAAACTTCGCCAAATAGATGCTTTCCGACGGATTCCGGCAAGTGCGGTGGCTGCGTTGACTCCAGGATGGGCTAACCCTATTGTGCGCCTGCGAAATCGTCTGCGGGCCTTGCGCGGCAGCGTGTTTGCATGTCTTCAGGGGAATGGCGGAAGGGACGTCTGTGTGGCCGGTGACCGGTCCCCGTCCCCTCGGCTGGAATCGGAACCTTCTTTTGAGCTGAGCGTGAAATGAAAGTACTGGTCGCGGTTAAGCGGGTCGTTGACTACAACGTGAAAGTTCGCGTCAAGGCGGACGGCACGGGCGTCGAGACCGCCAACGTCAAGATGTCGATGAACCCGTTCGATGAAATCGGGGTTGAAGAAGCTGTCCGCCTCAAGGAAGCCGGCAAGGCGACCGAAGTGATCGCCGTTTCGCTTGGCCCAACGCAGTGCCAGGAAACCATTCGTACCGCCCTCGCCATGGGCGCCGATCGCGGCATCCATGTGCAGACCGATGTCGAGCTGCAGCCGCTCGCCGTGGCGAAGCTGCTGAAGGCCGTGGTCGACAAGGAGCAGCCGCAGATCTGCATCCTGGGCAAGCAGGCGATCGACGACGACGCCAACCAGACCGGCCAGATGCTGTCCGCCCTGCTGGGCTGGGCGCAGGCGACCTTCGCCTCCAAGCTCGTCATCAACGGCGACGGCAGCGCCAACGTGACCCGCGAGGTCGATGGCGGCCTGGAGACCATCAAGGTGAAGCTGCCGCTGGTCATGACCACCGATCTGCGCCTGAACGAGCCGCGCTATGCCTCGCTGCCCAACATCATGAAGGCGAAGAAGAAGCCGATCGACGCGCTGACGCCGGACGCCTTGGGCGTCGACCCGGCGCCGCGGCTGAAGACCCTGAAGGTCGTCGAGCCGCCGAAGCGCAAGGCCGGCGTCAAGGTGAAGTCGGTTGCCGAGCTGGTGGACAAGCTGCGCAACGAAGCCAAGGTCATCTGACCCATCGTTCGCGCCTTCGTCCTCTGACCCATTCGCATTGGAATTCGTCTCATGACCAATCTCGTTATCGTCGATCATGACAACAGCGCGCTGAAGTCGGCGACGCTGCACACCGTCACCGCCGCGCAGAAGATCGGCGGCGACATCCACCTGCTGGTCGCCGGCCACAACGCCAAGTCCGTCGCCGATGCCGCCGCGAAGATCCCCGGAATCGCCAAGGTGCTGCTGGCCGATGACGCCGCTTATGGCAACGCGCTGGCCGAGAACCTTGCCAAGCTGATCGTCGGCCTGGCGCCAAACTATAGTCATGTGCTGGCCTCCGCCACCGCCAGCGGCAAGAACGTGATGCCGCGCGCCGCCGCTCTGCTCGACGTACAGCAAATCTCGGAGATCAGCGGCGTCGAGAGCGCCGACACCTTCGTGCGCACGATCTATGCCGGCAACGCGCTGGCGACCGTGCAATCCAGCGACAAGATCAAGGTCATCACCGTGCGCGGCACGGCCTTCGATGCCGCCGCCGACACCGGCGGTTCCGCCGCGGTCGAGAACGTGGCGGCGGCCGGCGATGCCGGCCTGTCGAGCTTCATCGGCCAGGAACTGTCGAAGTCGGAGCGCCCCGAACTCACCTCCGCGCGCATCGTCATTTCCGGCGGCCGCGGCATGCAGTCGGGAGACAATTTCCACCTGCTGGAGAAGGTCGCGGACAAGTTGGGCGCCGCCGTCGGCGCGTCGCGCGCGGCGGTCGATGCCGGCTTCGTGCCCAACGACTATCAGGTCGGCCAGACCGGCAAGATCGTGGCGCCCGAGCTTTACATCGCGGTCGGCATTTCCGGCGCGATCCAGCATCTGGCCGGCATGAAGGACAGCAAGGTCATCGTCGCCATCAACAAGGACGAGGATGCGCCGATCTTCCAGGTGGCCGATTACGGCCTGGTCGCCGACCTGTTCCAGGCGGTGCCGGAGCTGGAGCAGGCCCTCGCGAAATAAATGGGCCAGGTAAAATTACGAGTGAGGGCAACGTGAGCGTATCGAAATGACGCCGGACGATGCAGCCGGCGGTAAGAGCGAAAACAAGTCTGGATATCGCGTCAGGAATCGATCCGAACAGCAACCGCAAGAGAGCAAATTCACCATGATCGACAAGATCGGTGTGATCGGCGCAGGCCAGATGGGCAACGGCATCGCCCATGTGTGTGCGCTGGCCAAGCTGGACGTGAAGCTGATCGACGTCAGCCAGACCCAGCTCGACAAGGCGATGGAAACCATCCGCCGCAATATGGAGCGCCAGGTCAAGCGCAACCTGATCACCACGGCCGACGAGAAGGATGCGTTGTCGCGCATCACGACCGGCCTGAAGCTCGACGCGCTCGGCGACCGCGACATGGTGATCGAGGCCGCAACCGAGAAGGAAGCGGTCAAGAAGGAGATCCTGAAGTCGGTGTGCCCGGTGTTGAAGCCGGAAGCGCTGATCGCCACCAACACCTCTTCCATCTCCATCACGCGCCTTGGCGCGGTCACCGACCGGCCGGCCAAGTTCATCGGCATGCACTTCATGAACCCGGTGCCGGTGATGCAGTTGGTCGAGCTGATCCGCGGCTTGGCCACGGATGACGAGACCTTCTCCAGCACCAAGCACCTGGCGGAACGGCTGGGCAAGGTGACGGCGACGTCGGAAGATTTCCCGGCCTTCATCGTCAACCGCATCCTACAGCCGATGATCAACGAGGCGATCTACACCCTCTACGAGGGCGTCGGCACGGTGGATTCGATCGACACCGCCATGCGCCTCGGCGCCAACCATCCGATGGGCCCGCTCGAGCTGGCGGACTTCATCGGCCTCGACGTGTGCCTGGCCGTGATGCAGGTGCTCTATGAGGGCCTGGCGGACAGCAAATACCGTCCCTGCCCGCTACTGGTAAAATATGTCGAAGCCGGCTGGTACGGCCGCAAGGTCGGACGCGGCTTCTACGATTATTCCGGCGAGAAGCCGATCCCGACGCGCTAAGCGCGGCACATCTCGAATATCAAACGGGCGCCCTCGCGGGCGCCCGCTTTGCTTCAGGGATGTCTTTTCAGGCCCGCGAGATGGAGAATCCGCCATCGACCAGATGCGCGGTGCCGGTGACGAAGGCGGAATCGTCAGAGGCGAGGTAGAGTACCGAGCGTGCCAGCTCCGCCGGCCGGCCCACCCGCTTCAAGGCGTGCAGGTTGGTGAGCCAGGTCCGTTGCTCCGGCGTATTGTTCACCGCCTGGTACATCGGCGTATCCACCGCACCTGGCAGGATGGCGTTCACCCGGATGCCCTGCGGCCCGTATTCCGCGGCGAGCGTCTGGGTAAGGCCGATGAGGCCCGACTTGCTCGTCGCATAGGCGGCGATGCCGGGGAAGCCGGTGGTGTGGCCGACAAAGGTCGAGGTGAAGATGATCGACCCGCCGCCGCGCTTCAGCAGCTCCGGGACCTGGTGCTTCGCGGCGAGGAAGGCGCTGGTGAGATTGACCGCGAGCGTCTCGTTCCACGCCTTCTCCTCGATACCGGTGGTGGGGCCGGTCGGGCCAATCATGCCGGCATTGTTGAAGGCGATGTCGAGCCCGCCGAATTCCTGCACGGCGGCGGCGACCAGCGCCTTCGCATAGTCTTCCGACTGCACATCGCCGGCGCGGGCGACTGCCGAGCCGCCTGCCGCCCTGATCTCGGCGACCAGCGACTCCAGCTCGGCCTGTCGGCGTGCGCCAACCACGACCTTGGCGCCCTCTTTCGCGAACAATTTGGCCGTCGCGCGGCCGATCCCCGAACTTGCGCCGGTGACGATGGCGATTTTTCCAGCGAGCCTGGACATGACGGGCGTCCCTTCTGTGTCGATCGATACAGAAATAAGTAGGAAGCTTGCAACGGCGCGTCAAGAGAATTATGTATTGATCGACACAGAATGTGGAGCAGGCACATGGCCCGGCGGGAAATCCAAGCGAAATCAAGGGGAAGGCCGCGCAGCTTCGACCGCGAGGCGGCGCTGGTCGCGGCCATGCGCACCTTCTGGAAGCTGGGGTACGAGGCGGCCTCCATGGCCGAGTTGACCGAGGCCATGGGGATCAACTCGCCGTCGCTCTATGCCGCGTTCGGATCGAAGGAGGGCCTGTTCCAGGAGGCTCTGCGGCTCTACATCGAGACCGAAGACAGTCAGGCCAAACATAATCTGCTCGGCGCGCCCACCGCGCGCGACGGTATCGCGGCGATGCTGCGGCACAGCGCGCGATCCCTGGCGCGCCCCGGATTGC
>DASZQC010000430.1:0-13939 GCA_035549815.1 Dongiaceae bacterium | reverse complement strand
CCGATGTGCTGGCGCGCAAGTTCCTGCGCGATGTCGCGCTGACGGATCCGGTCAACGCACCGTGATCTTCAGCTCGCCCACGCCGTCGACTCCGCCGTGCAGCACATCGCCGCGCTTCACCGGCCCGACGCCGGCCGGCGTGCCGGAATAGATCAGGTCGCCGGCCTTCAGCTCGAACAGGCCGGACAGGTACGCGATCATCTCCGGCACCTTCCAGATGAGCTGGTTCAAGTCGCCCTTCTGCTTGGTCTCGCCATTGACTTTCAGCCACACGGCGCCCTGGGACGGATGGCCGATCTCGCTGGCCGGGGTGATCTCCGAGCATGGCGCGGCCGCTTCGAACGCCTTGCCCACTTCCCACGGGCGGCCGGCCTTCTTCGCCTCGCCCTGCAGGTCGCGGCGGGTCATGTCGAGGCCCACGGCGTAGCCGAAGACGCAGTCCAAAGCCTTGTCGACCGGGATGTTCTTGCCGCCGGATTTCAGCGCCACCACCATCTCCAGCTCGTGATGCACGTCCTTCGACGCATCGGGATAGGGGAAGTCGCCGCCATTCTTCACGATGGTGTCGGGATTCTTCTGGAAAAAGAACGGATCCTCGCGGTTCGGGTCATGGCCCATCTCGATCGCGTGCTCGGCATAGTTCCGGCCGACGCAATAGATGCGGTGCACCGGGAACAGCCGGTCCGAATTGCGGACTGGCACGGCAACCACCGCCGGCGGCGCGAAGACGTAGCGCGCATTTAGGTCGTGAAGGCTCATTGTCTCACTCCTGCGTAGTATTCGATGCGTTTTTCCAGAATGCCGATCAGCTCGGCAACGACGAGGGCAAAAGCGAACAGCACGATGGTGAGGGCCCAGAACTCCTCCATCAGGAAGCTGCGCGAATAGAGCTCGAACAGCTCGCCATAGCCGATGATCGAGACCAGCAACTGGCCGATGACGACACCCTTGACGCCGCGGATGAAGCCGAGGCGGATGCCGGCCAGGATCTCGGGCAGCGCCGCCCACAGGATGATCTTGGCATAGAGCGCCGGCCGACCGGCGCCGAAGCTCTTCGCCATCTCGATCAGCGAGGGCGTGATGTGCTGCACGCCGGCCTGGGTGTCGAGCACGATGATCCACACGGCAAACAGGAAGACGCTGACGACGATGGTCGTCTCGCCCATGCCGAATAGGATCATCAGCACCGGCACCAAAGCGGAAAGCGGCGCCGAGACGAAGATGTTGACCCACATGCCGAGCAGATTCTCCGCCGCCTTGACCCGCCCCATCAGGATGCCCAGCGGCACGCCGACCACAACCGCCAGCGCCATGCCGATGCAGAAGGTGCTGAGCGTGGTCCAGGTCGCGGTCCAGAATTTCTGCAGGGTAACCAGCTCGAACAGGGCCGCGACCACGCCGCTGAAGGGCGGGAACAGCAGCACCAGCTCGCTGCGGCCGACCAGCTCCCACACCAGGATCCAGAGGATCAGGGAGCTCATCATCGGCAGGCGGATCCCGAACAGGGTCATGGATATGGCCTAATCAACAAATTGCCGCAGGCCCTGCCAGATCTCCTCGACGATATCGAGGTAGGCCTGGTCACGGCGGATCTCGTCGGGCGAGCCGGAGCGGTCGATCTTGGGCTCGATGATCTGCGAGATGCGGCCCGGCCGGCGCGACAGCAGCACGATCCGGTCGGAGAGATAGACCGCTTCCTCGATCGAGTGGGTGACGAAGATGAAGGTCTTGCGCTCGATCTCCCGCAGCCGCAGCAGGTCTTCCTGGAACTTGCGCCTTGTCTGCTCGTCGACCGCGGAGAAAGGCTCGTCCAGCAGCAGCACGTCGGCATCGACCGCCAGCGCCCGCGCCAGGCCCACGCGCTGACGCATGCCGCCGCTGAGCTCGTGCGGATATTTCTCCTCGAAGCCGGCCAAGCCGACATGGGCGATGTAGCGCCGCGCAATGTCATGCCGCTCCTTCGGCGCCATGCCGCGCAGCTCCAGCCCGAAGGCGACGTTGCGCAGCACGGTAGCCCACGGCATCAACGCGAAATCCTGGAACACGAAGGCGCGCTCCGGCCCCGGCCCGGTCACCTTCTTGCCCTTCACCAGCACGTCGCCGGTGGTCGGGGTCAGCAGGCCGGCGATGATCTTGAGCAACGTGGTCTTGCCGCAGCCGCTGGGGCCGAGCAGCGTGGTCAGCGCGCCTGCCGGGAAGTCGAGGTCGACATCCTTCAGCGCGTGGACCTGGCCGGTATAGACCTTGTTGATGCCCTTGACGGAAATGATGCTCTCGAGGCTCGCCATGTCTGCCCCAGTGATTTCAGATTTGGGCGGCTCTTTACCTAAAGGGAATTTGCGGGTGACCGCGACCATGTCTATCCCCTTCTCTTTTCGGGCCGGAACCAGGTCAGTTCGGCCCATTGCAGCAGGCTCAAGGTGAGCGCCGAAAACACGACGATCGAGGCGATCGACGCATACATGTGCGCGTAATTGGCGACCGCGCGGTGATAGGTGATGAGATCGCCGATGCCGGTCGGCGTGATCAGCAGCTCCGCCAGGATGATGCCGATGAAGCCGGCCGAGATGCCGAGGCGCAATCCGGCGAAGATCACCGGGCTGGCGTCGGGCAGGATGATCTTGACGATCTGCTGGAACCGGTTGCCCAGGAACGAGCGGCACATCGCCAGCAGCGACGGATTGACGTTGGCGACCGCCTTGTAGCTGTTGAGCACGATCACCGGCAGCGCCAGCAGGCAGACGGAGATCACCTTGGCGGTGAGGCCGATGCCGTAGATGAAGGTCACCATCGGAATCAGCGCCGCGACGGGCGCCGCCTGCAGCACGATGAAGATGGGCGCGCCGACCCATTCGACACTCTTGCGCAGGCCCATGGCGACGCCGGCCGACACGCCGATGATGCCGGACAGCACGACGCCCAGGATCAAGGGTTGCAGGGTCAGGAAATAGGCCTTGAACATGGTGCCGTCGGCCAGCATCTCGCCGAACGCCGCCACGGTCTCGAAAAAGGTCGGGAAAGCGAGATTGATCGGAACCCGGCCGGCAATCTCCCACGCCGCGCAGAACAGGACGACGGAGACGAGCCGCCACAGCAATCGCTGGCGGCGGCTGCGCGCCTTTTCGTCCGGTTCGGCGGCAAGGCGGGCCGCCACAACGTCATCAATTCTGGCGTCCATGAACGACCCGCCTTCTACGCAATATTTGGACTTAGTTGGTGCCGACCTTGGCCCAGGCCTTCTGCAGCGGGCCGAAGGTCCAGAAGTCTTCCACCTTCAGCGCCGCCGGGTCGCCTTCGATCTGGCCGGCCAGGGCGTAGAAGCCGAAATCATCCTTCACGCCGGCTTCGCTGCCGCCATTCGCCGGGAACACGCCAGCTGCCACGGACTCCTCATAATACGGCACCATTTCGCCTTCGAGGTCCGCCGGCAGGTCGGCCAACAGATTGTATTTCTTGCGCAACTCCGCCACCACGCCGGGATTGGCGTTGATCTCGCGCGTGGTTTTCAAGAGTTCCTCGACCAGGATCTCGACCGCCGCGGCCTGATCCTCCAGGAATTTGGTGTTGGCATAGAGTGCCTCGTCGGTGGCGTTGACGCCTTCCATCGGCAGCACCGCGAACTTTCCGGGCGCCTTGCTCTCGATCAGTTTCTTATTGGCGGAATCGACGATCGATGCCTTCACGTTGCCCTGCAGCAGGGCGCCGGCGCGCACTTCGGAGCCGGGCACGTAGCTGACGTTGGAGTATTTGATGCCGTTCTTCTGCGCCATCAGCATCATGATCGCCTCGGTGCCGGAGCCGCGCGCATGCACCGCGATCTCCTGCCCGTCCAGGTCCTTCCAGCTCTTGTAGAACTCGGTGTTGACGATCGGATAGAAGCGCAGATTGCTCATCTGATAGAACAGGCGGATCGGCGCCTTGACCTTCTGGATCATCGCGTAGGGCGTGCCGACGCCGATATCGGCCTGGCCGCCGACCACCGCCTGGGCGGCGACATCCTCGGACTTGAAATAGGTCACTTCCACGTCCACGCCGCGCTCCTTGGTGCGCTCGATGGCGATCTGGAAGTTCAGCGATTCCACGGTGGCGATGTCGCCGAAGGCGATGTGCATCTTGCCTTCGGCCGCGGCGCCCCCCGCCCACCCGAACGAGGCGAGCGCAACGCAGCCGGCGATCAGCGAGCTGCGGAAACTCTTGGTCTGGTAGCTCATGTCTTCCTCCCGAATGCCATGTGTGATGAGCCTTGTGGCTCTGGCTTATTTCCAAACCAATCTTATAATGGTTTTACTTGGTTGCAAGCACTGTTCACAGGCATCTTGAAATATGGCCGATTTTCATGGATATTCGATTGACCAATTCTGAGATTGGTTCGGACATGAACGAAGAAATCAGCAACGGCCTCGACGCACTGACGCAGCTTCGCGCCTATCTGGCGCGCCCCGAACTGCCGATCGACAGCCGCCTGCCGCCGGAGCGCGAGCTGGCCGAGCATCTTGGCATCAGCCGCGCCGAATTGCGCAAGGCGCTGGAGATTCTGGAGGCCGAGAACCAGATCTGGCGCCATGTCGGCAAGGGCACCTTCATCGGCAGCCGGCCGATCGACACCTTGGCCGACGTGGCCGCGATCACCCGGCGCACCAATCCCACCGAGGTGATGCGCACGCGCCTGCTGCTGGAGCCGGAAGTGGCGCGCATGGCGGCCTTGAACGCGACCTCGTCCCAGGTCGCGGAGATGCAGGCCTGCCTGCAGCGCACCCGCGCCGCGCAGACCTGGCGCCAGTACGAAGCGTGGGACAACCGCCTGCATCGCGTGATCGCGGAGTCGACGCAGAATGCCCTGCTGCTCGCCTTGCTCGACACGCTGAACGCGGTGCGCCGGGCCGTCGCCTGGGGCCGCCTGCGCGGCGAGCGCACCAAGCCCGCCGCCGATCATCATTCCTTCGACGAGCATGACGCCATCGTCGCGGCCATCGCCGACCGCGACCTGGATCGTGCGGCGGCAGCGATGCGCAAGCACCTGGAGAGTGTCGAGCGCAATCTTCTGCGGCCCCGCCCGTCGCCGGAGGCGGCGAGCAACGGTGCGGAAGCCCCGGCGCTGCGCGCCTGAATCGTCGCGCTGCGCGCTTGAGCGCATCAGAGGCGCCAATTCCATGAGCGCGCTATAAGAGCTGATTACAAACGCGAATATATACCGAACGGTATAATCTGCGCGGCGGTGAAGTTTACTTACGGTTAAATTCTGCCGAATAGGTTTTGAGACGAATTCGTCGATCGGGTCGATCGCAGTCTTTGTCGAGGAACCGAATGTCCGCCGCGCCAGCCAACCGTTTCGGCAGCAAGCTCTCTCTGAACGTGAAGATTCTCGCCTCTTTGATCGCGGCCATGGTCGTGGGCCTTGCGGCGACCGCCTATTTCATCTCGCGCGAGAGCGCGAAGACGACGACGGCCTTGTCGCTCGATGCCGGCGAGCAGCTCTCCTACGGCATTGCCGCCGAGATCCAGCGCGACATGAATTCCGCGCTGGAGCTGACCGAGACGTTGCGCGATGCTTTCCTTGGCCTGCATCAGAAGGGCTTCAACGATCGCGAAGCCTATGTAGCGATGCTCGAGGCCGCCATGTCATCCAACCCGCAATATGTGGGCGTATGGACTGCCTGGGAACCAGGCGCTTTCGACGGACGCGACGGCGAGTATGTCAATGCCGACGGCAAAGCCGCCTTCCCGCTGGCCGACGTGCATGATGCAAGCGGCCGCTTCATCCCCTACGTGTTCAAGACGCCGGACGGATACGGTCGTGTGGCCCTCGTGGATTACGACAAGCCAGGCGCCGGCGACTATTATCTGCTGGCGCAGCAATCCGGCAAGCAGCAGATCATCGAGCCCTATTCCTACGAGGTCGACGGCAAGCAGGTGGTGATGACCAGCCTGGTGACGCCGATCGTGATCGACGGCAAGGTCGTCGGCGTCACCGGCGTCGATCTCAGCCTCGACGCCATCCAGGCGCGACTGGCCGAGATCAAGCCATATGAAACGGGATCGGCCTCCCTCATCTCGAATGCCGGCAACTGGGCGGCCTATGTGAAACCGGAATTGATCACCAAGCCGATCGAAGACGGCAACCCCACCATGGCCCAAGCCAAGGACGGAATCGCGAAGGGCGAGGATTTCAGTTACGAAGATTATTCCAGCAGCCTGGAGACCAATGTGACCCGCGCCTTCGAGCCGGTGGTCATCGGCGAAACCGGCACGCCGTGGTCGATCATGGTGAACCTGCCGGAAGACAAGATCCTGGCGCCGTCGCACGCGCTGACCTGGTTCACCGCCGGCGCCTCCACCGTACTGGTGCTGGTGCTGTCGATCATCGTCACGCTCCTGATGCGGGTTCTGGTGGTGAAACCGATCGGCGGTCTGACCAAGACGGTGGATACGCTGGCCAACGGCCAGACCGACATCGCCGTTCCTTCCACGCAACGCGGCGACGAGTTGGGCGTCATGGCGCGGGCGGTCGAGTTCTTCCGCCAGAAGCTGGTGGAGATCGAAGAGCTGCGCCGCAAGACCGAAGAGGCGGAGAAGGAAGCCGCCGCGGCCCGCCGCCGCGGCATGCTGGAACTAGCCGACAGCTTCGAAGCCAGCGTCAAGGGCGTGGTGCAGGCGGTCAGCGCCTCCGCCGTCGAGCTGGAGGCCAACGCGCAATCCATGAGCGCGGTGGCGGAAGAAGCGACGCGCCAGTCGGCAGCCGTCTCCGCCGCGACCACGCAATGCTCGGCCAACGTCTCCACCGTCGCCGCGGCGGCCGAAGAGATGTCGGCTTCCATCGCCGAGATCAGCCGCCAGGTGACGGAAAGCTCCAATGCCGCGCGTGGCGCCGTGGACGAGACCGACTCCGCCGCCAACACGGTGCAGGAGGTCGCGAAGGCCGCGGAAGAGATCGGCGACATCGTGCGCATGATCAGCGACATCGCCGGCCAGACCAACCTGCTGGCGCTCAATGCCACCATCGAAGCGGCGCGCGCCGGCGATGCCGGCAAAGGCTTCGCCGTCGTCGCCAGCGAGGTCAAGAACCTCGCCAACCAGTCCGGCCGCGCGGCGGAAGACATCACCAACCGCATCCAGCGCATCCAATCGGTGACCAACGACGCCGTGCGCGCCATGGACGGCGTGCGCAGCTCGATCGGCAGGGTGGAGACGATCTCCACCGCCATCGCTTCGGCGGTGGAGGAACAATCGGCGGCGACGCGCGAGATCTCCGGCAATGCCGGCCAGGCGGCCGCGGGCACCGACGAGGTTGCGCGCAATGTCGAGGGCGTGCGCTCGGCCGCCGGCGATGCCGGCAATGCGGCGAGCCAAGTGCTGACCGCCTCCGGCGAACTTGCCAAGCAATCCGAGTCGCTGCGGCACGAAGTGGATTCCTTCATCGCGCGGGTGCGCGCGGGCTGATGCGCGGAGCGATGGTCCGGTGGAGCGGGCCGCTCGCGACTTGAGGCAGACGTTGAACGATGGGGGTAGTTCGGGCTTGAGCGAAGAGGGCGGTGCCTCCTACACCGCCGGAGACCGACCGAATACACATTCAAGCTTCTGGATAGAGGGCACTACCAGATGAATGTCGGACGTTTATCGGCAGCGGGCGCGGACGCCCGTAACGCGGCCGCGAGCAACAGACCCGCTACAAAGAGGCAGCCGCGGATCCTGATCGTCGAAGATGAGCGCATCATCTCGCTCGACCTTTCGGATCAGTTGAGCCGGCTCGGCTATGAGGTGGCCGGAATCGCCACCAGCGGCGATGCGGCCCTCCGTCATATCGCCAATGACGCACCCGACTTGGTGCTGATGGATGTTCAGATCGAAGGAACGATCGACGGCATCGAGACTGCCCGACGCATCCCGGCCGAGCTGATGATTCCGGTCATCTATCTGACCGCGCATGCCGACGACAATCTGTTGCAGCGCGCCCGCTTCACCAAGCCCTATGGCTATGTAATCAAGCCGGTCAGCGGCCGGGAACTGCATGCCATGCTCCAGATGGCGCTGGAGCGGCGCGCCAACGATCTGGCGCTCAAAGAAAGTCAGCAGCGGCTGCAGATGGCGCTGGCGGCATCCGAGCTGGGCGCCTGGGAGATCGAGCAGGAAAGCGGACATATTCTGTATCGCGACCACGCCGGCTGGTCGCAGGAATCCGCGCCGCGTGTTCTCGCCGAGCAGTTCCGCGACCTGCTGGCAACGATCCACGAGGAGGACCGCGCCGCCGTACAGGCGGCCTTCGATCGCGTCTCGCTCAGCAATGAGATGTGCGAGATCGAGTTCCGCCGCGTCGACGCGGCCGGCACGACGCGCTGGTTCCGCATCGTCGGCAGGGCGGTCTATGTCGGCAACGATCGCCGCCGCCGCATCGTCGGTGTCGCGCGGGACGTGACCGGCGCCAGGCAGGCCGCGCAGGAACGGCGCGACTCCGATCAGAACTATCGCGACCTGATCTCGACCATCAAAGGCGTGATCTGGGAGATCGACCGCACGACGAACCGGCTCACCTATGTGAGCGACAGCGTCACCAATGTCCTCGGCTACAGCGCTGAGGAATGGCTGAGCGATCCGACCTTCTGGGAGACGCATATACATCCCGACGACCTTGCCGACGCGGTGGCGCGCTACCAGGCCGCGACGCGCGCCGGCGGATCCTATGAATGCACCTACCGCATGATCGCGCAGAGCGGCAAGGTGGTCTGGATTCACGAAGTCGTCGCCGCCATCGCCGGCAGCGGCGAACGTCCCATCATGCGCGGCGTGATGGTGGATATCAGCAACGTGAAAAAGGCGGAGCGCGACCTCGAAGCGACGGCGCTGCGCCTGGCCGAGAGCGAGAAGCAACTGTCCGCCGTGCTCGATACCGCGCCGATCGGCATTGTCACCGTCGGTGGCGACATGCGCATCGAATCCTTCAACCTGGAGGCGGAGCGCATCTTCGGCTATAGCGCGGCGGAGATGGTGGGCCACACCCTGGATCGCCTGCTTCCCGATCGCGTATCCGACCGACACCGCCAGCACATGGCCAACTATCTCGCCGATGGACCGAGCAGCCGCAGCATGGGTGATTGGCGCACCATCCGCGGCAAATGCGCCGACGGCCGGGTCATCCCGCTTGCGATCAATATCTCCAAGATGACGATCGGCGGCAAATCCTCCATGACCGCCGTGCTGCGCGACATGAGCCTGGTGCAGCAGCAGGAAGAGGAAATGCACCGCCTGCTGAAGGACCGCGAATTCGCCGTCTCCCGCGCCGAGGCGGCCAACAAGGCCAAATCAAGCTTCCTGGCGGTCATGAGCCACGAGTTGCGCACGCCGCTCAACGCCATCATCGGATTTTCCGAGGTGATGCAGCGCGAATTGCTCGGCCCCATCGGGACCGCCTATCAGGAGTATGTCGCCGATATTCACCGCAGCGGCGATCTGCTGCTGCGCATCATCAACAGCATCCTCGATCTGTCGCGCATCGAATCCGGCAAGCTGGAGCTGCGGATCGAACGGATGACATTGGCGGACATCTGGGCGGATATCGGCAGCACGCTGTCGGGCGCCGCCGCCGTCAAAGGTGTCACGCTGGACGTGCGCGAAGGTGCGGCCAGCCGGCCTTTCTATGCCGACCGCCAGGCCTCTTCGCACATCCTGATGAATCTGGTCACCAATGCCATCAAGTTCACGCCGGCCGGCGGACTGGTCGAGGTCGGCGAGGACACGGCCTATGGCGCCGCCGGAGTGACGATCTATGTGAGAGATACCGGACGCGGCATCCCGCAAGAGCGGTTGAAGGACGTGGTCAAGCCCTTCGTGCAGGTCTCCGATTCCCATGCGCGGGACACCGGCGGCGTGGGCCTGGGCCTGGCCATCTGCAAATCGCTGGCGGACGCCATGTCGGCGCAGATGGATATCGAAAGCGAGCTCGGCCGGGGCACCGTCATCAGGGTGATCTTTCCGATGCTGATCCCTACCGACCGGCGGTCCGCGGCCCGCTAAAAGGACGCGGCCCCGGTGGAGGCGCGACCGCCGGACCCAAGCCGTTCCGCCTCCGCCATGGGCATCGAGCCGCCTATTGCGCGGTCGCCGGATCGCTGTCGAGGCCGGCCTTGGGCAGCGTCACCGGCATCTGCAGCACCAGCTCCGCATTGCCGTCCCAGTTCTTGATCGGCGCATAGTCGGCGTCATCCGTGGCGCGCGCCGCGCTCAGCCACATATAGCCGGTGCAGGTGCCGTCCGAGTTGCAGGCGACGACGTTGCCGCCCCTGGCGCAGCCATAGATGTCTTGCGCGGTGCCATAGGTGCTGCCGCCTTCGCGGGCGCAGATCATATCCAGCTCGGCCTTCGAGTACTTCTGGCTGATCTGGACCACCTTGGTTTCGGCGGTCGCTTCCGCCGCAGTCACATAGGAACCCAGCAACAGCGCGGCGATGGCGACGATGAATGGCAAGCTCTTCATCTTAACCTCCATCACTTCCCGTTCAGGGACGGAGGAAAGCTAGACGATGGAGTGATCGGCCGCTGTGAAGCAAGTCACGGAACGAAAGCATTCGCGACAGCACACGACAACCATCCGTGCGGTCCCACGCGCCGCTGCGACAGGGACTTCCGGGATGCAGGCCTACTTTTCCGGCTTGATCGCCGGGACCGGAGGCAGGTCCTCCTTGGCATTGGCAGGCGCGTGTCGGAAGGTCTTGAACAAGTCGTAGGCCTTGGCCTTCGGCGATTTCGCTGCGCCGGGCGCGCCGGCGTAGGCTTCGGAGATTTTTTCGCTGGACATGAGATGGCCCTTTCGGCCGCGGCGCGCCGGAGGACGCGCATGTCTGCTAGATGGCCATCTTTGCCCGGAATAGCAAACGCAAATGGCAATGCGAATTGCTCCAAAGTGCCGGACACGTTGATATCGTTGGATTAAGCCGGCGATCCGCTGGGGCGATCGCGGATTCCCGGCTGCTTCCACGCCATCCGCCATTGCTATTTGGCCCAGGAAGGCCCATGTTCAGGCCACTCAACGCGCGATGGGTCTATCCCCGTCTTTCGCTCGTTCGCGAGCGCCGACCCGGTTTCATCCGTTACGTAGTTCAGCCCGCTTCGCAATCTTGCGCGGCGGCATTCTGTCTTTTCTAAAAAGGTTTCGACATGTCTCAAGGCAAAGTTAAGTGGTTCAACGCACAGAAGGGCTTCGGCTTCATCCAGCCGGACGGCGGTAGCAAGGATGTCTTCGTGCATATCAGCGCGGTGGAACGCGCCGGCATCGGCAATCTTGCCGAAGGCCAGGCGGTAAGCTTCGACATCGTGCAGGATCGCGGCAAGGAATCGGCCGGCAATCTGAAGCTGATCTGATCCACGGCGCAATTCGCGCCCGATCAATCTGTCCGCTCGATAGATCATAGTGGGAGCGGGTCCGCCCGTTCCCACTGACTTTCCCGAACAAGGATGACAGCGTGGTGATGAACAGAACCACCAGCCAGCGTGCCGAAGAGGCGCGCCGCGTGGCGCAAGCGGCGACGTCGCGCGCCAAGCAGGCTCAGAACGAAATGTTGAAGGAACGCGCCGCCGCTCTCGCCGTCGAGGCGCAGAAGATCAACAATCTACGTGCGCTGCGCATGGCCAAGACCAGCGCGGAAGACGCGGTGTCCGGTGGGTTGAACGGCGAAGCGACCGTTGCGGACGACATGGACAGCCCCGCCTGAAACTTCACCGAGATTCGCTTTCGGCGTGGCTCTTTCCCGCCATGCCAATGGAAAATAGCTGCTGTGTCGATGGCGACGCGACAGCCACTGCGCGTACAGCCTAGGCGCCGCCACCCGGTTCCACCCCCAGGCGCCCGAAATCCTCAAGCGTTGCTTCAATCAACTGTTTTTGCCTTGGATCCTGCGCTTCCGCAGTCGTGGAGAACAGGCGCAGCAGATATTTGGCCTTTTCCGCCGCTTCCGGCCACGAGGCTGCCGGGACCGCAAACAGGAACGCCTCCATTTCCGATCGGGCCTGGCGCAACGCCTGCTGATCGGCCTCCACGGCGCTGGAATGACGGCGAGCCTCGGTTTCGACCTGCGCCGTCATGCCACGATGTTCGTCCAACAGGACCGGCGGCCCGTTGTTATCCTTGCTCATATCCGTCGCTGCCCGATCGTATGATGCGCTCTTCACCCTGCCGACGATAGGAGAATTATTGGCGCCGCGCCGATTGTTGGCGCGATGACCTAGCTTTCGGAATCCTGCCCCAGGCCGATCCGGCTCGCGATGAACCAGCAGAGCAGCGCCCAGGCGGCGCCCGCCGACCATCCGGCCAGCACATCCGATGGCCAATGCATGCCGAGATAGACGCGCGAGGCGCCGACCAGCAAGGTCAGGATGATGGCGATGCCGAGCGCATAGAGCTTGAGCCGCCGTTTTTCCATCAGCCGCGCCACCAGGGCAGCCAATGTCAGATAGATGACCGCCGACATCATCGAATGGCCGCTTGGAAACGACGAGGTAAAGGTGAAGGCGTCGGGCGGCACCAGCTCCGGCCGCGGCCGGTCGATCACGTATTTAAGCATCGAGGACAGCGCCAGGCCGCCTAGACTGGCAACCAAGGTGAACAAAGCCAGGCGATAGGATTTCGCGAGCGCCAGGAATCCCACCACCGCGAGCACGGCGATGATGAGCACCGGCGCCGAGCCCAGCGCGGTCACGTCGCGCACCGCATCCTCGAAGCCGCGCGGCCCGATCGGATCGCCCGTGTCGCCCCGCACCCGCAGGCCCAGGATGATCGCATGGTCGAATCGATGCGTGTCGCCCTCGCCCACCTCGTCCACCAGCCAGATGAAGGCCGCCGCGGCTGCGGCGATCAGCGCCAGGGGAATGAGGATGCGGGGAACTTGGGAACCGATTGTCATGGAACAAAAGGAACTAACATGCGGGGCCGGGGCTGTCATCCATGTCGGCGGAACCGGCGCGTCGCAATTTCGTTCTCTGCAGACTCACTTCGACGTCCGCTGCCTGTTTCTGTCATCGGCCGCGCTTAGGCTCGATGGTCTGCACGTTCAAGGAGGCCCTTCATGAAGACCAACGGCAATCTGAAGCCCGCCGGGGAGCTGGCGAAGTTCGGTTACACCTACCCGAACGAGAGCGCCGAATATCGCAGGGCACGCACGGCCCTGCTGGCGGAAGAGATCGAGTTGCGCCGGCATATCGAACGGGTCGCCGAACAGCGTCGCGCCCTGCCGCTGGGCGGCGAGGTGCCGGAGGATTACCGCTTCGAAAGCGAGAACGGGCCGGTCCGCCTGTCGGAGATGTTCGGCAAGCACGATACGCTGGTTGTCTATAACTATATGTACGGACCGCAGCGCAAGCGGCCGTGCCCGATGTGCACGTCGCTCTTGAGCGCCTGGGACGGCGAGGCGGAGGATGTCGGGCAGCGTGTCGCGCTCGCGGTCGTCGCCAAGTCGCCGATCGAGCGGCTGAAGGAATTCAAGAAAGAGCGCGGCTGGCGCCACCTGAAGCTCTATTCCTCGGCCGGCAACAGCTTCAACCGCGACTATCATGCCGAAGGGCCGGAGAGCGACGACGATGCGGCGATCAACGTCTTCGTCAAGCGCAACGGCAGGATCCATCATTTCTGGGGCGGCGAGATGACCGGCAAGACCGCCGATCCCGGCCAGGATCCGCGCGGCGCGCCCGATCTGATGCCGATCTGGACCATCCTCGACATGACCCCCGCCGGCCGCGGCACGGATTGGTACCCGCAGCTCGACTACGACAAATAGGGCGCTACCCCTCCAGCGCTTCGCGGATCTTCAGGGCCAGATCGCGCTTGCGGTAGGGCTTGGACAGCAGCTTGGTGCCGGCATCGAGCGTGCCGTGGCGCAGGATGGTGTCGGCTGTGTAGCCGGAGGTGAACAGCGCCTTCAATTCCGATCGACGCTGACGAGCAGCTTCGACCAACTGA
>DASZQC010000429.1:0-4322 GCA_035549815.1 Dongiaceae bacterium | reverse complement strand
ATGGCGCCGGCAACCAGGCCGGCATTGGCGCGGATCTTCTGCTCGATCTCGTTGGCGATCTGGGTGTTTTCCTTGAGGAACGCCTTGGCGTTCTCGCGGCCCTGGCCGATGCGCTGGCCGGCATAGGAGAACCAAGCGCCGGACTTCTCCACCACGTTGGCGGCGACGCCCAAATCGATCAACTCGCCGGTCTTGGAGATGCCCTCGCCATACATGACGTCGAACTCGACCACCCGGAACGGCGGGGCGACCTTGTTCTTCACCACCTTCACCCGGGTCTGGTTGCCGACCACGGTGTCCTTGTCCTTGATCGAGCCGATGCGGCGGATGTCGAGGCGGACCGAGGCGTAGAATTTCAGCGCGTTGCCGCCGGTCGTCGTCTCCGGGTTGCCGAACATGACGCCGATCTTCATGCGGATCTGGTTGATGAAGATGACCATGCAGCGCGAGCGCGAGATCGAGCCAGTCAGCTTGCGCAAGGCCTGGCTCATCAGGCGGGCTTGCAGGCCGACATGGGTGTCGCCCATCTCGCCTTCCAGCTCGGCCTTCGGCACCAGGGCGGCCACCGAATCCACCACCAGGATATCGATGGCACCGGAGCGCACCAAGGTGTCGGCGATTTCCAGCGCCTGCTCGCCGGCATCCGGCTGCGAGATCAGCAGATCGTCGATGTTGACGCCGAGCTTTGTCGCATAGCTCGGGTCGAGCGCGTGTTCCGCGTCGATGAAGGCGCAGGCGCCGCCGGCGCGTTGCGCCTCGGCGATCACATGCAGCGCCAGAGTGGTCTTGCCCGACGATTCAGGGCCGTAGATCTCGATGACGCGCCCGCGCGGCAAACCGCCGATGCCGAGCGCGATGTCCAATCCCAATGAGCCGGTGGAGACCGCCTCCGTCTCGACCGCACTTTCCCGCTGCCCCAGGCGCATGATCGAGCCTTTGCCGAAGGCTCGCTCGATCTGCGAGAGCGCGGCATCCAACGCCTTGTTCCTGTCCATATCGTCCTTGTCGGCCAATTTTACGACATTCAGCGACATCGCCGTCTCCACCTTAGATCATAGGGCCCCGGTGAGTGACAAATCGCTCCGCCGGTTGCCGGTCCCGACGCCGACCAACGGATGCGTGGGAGCCAGAGTATACGTTTTGTTCTCATTGTAAAGGAAATAGATCAAACCCGGAACATAGCGTGGAAAATCACGCTATTTCCGTCAGTTAGCGAATCCGCGACTGGCTCAATGGACCTCGAGCACCTCTTTCACCTTGGCGGCGAGTTGCTTCAAGGTGAAGGGCTTCAGGAGGAAGTTCACCTCCTCGCCGGCGTCGATTCGGCGGCGGAAGGCATCCTCGGCATAGCCGGAGATGAAGATGACCGGCAGATCGGCGCGGCGGGTGCGCACTTCCTTGATCATGGTGGGGCCGTCCATGCGCGGCATCACCACGTCGCTGATGATGAGGTCGAGCTCGTCGAGATGCTCGCCGACGATCTCCAGCGCGGCCTCGCCGGAGCGCGCTTCCAGCACCTGGTAGCCCTTGTTGCGCAGCGCGCGGGCGCTGAACAGGCGCACCGCGTCCTCATCCTCGACCAAGAGGATGGTGCCGATGCCGGTCAGGTCGCGCGCATCCTCCCTGCCGTCGACGCGCTGCAGGCTGCCCGCCTCCGCCTGGTGCTCCGGCAGATAGATGCGGAAGGTGGCGCCCTCGCCCACCACGCTGTCGACGAACACGAAGCCGCCGGTCTGGCGCACGATGCCGTAGACGGTCGACAATCCCAGACCCGTGCCCGAGCCGACGGACTTGGTGGAGAAGAACGGCTCGAAGATGCGGTCGATGATCTCCGGCTCGATGCCGGTGCCGGTGTCGCCGATCTCGATCATCACATAACGGCCGGGCGGCATGATCTCGGCGCCGCGCTGCATCGGCTCCTTGGTGACGACATTCTCGGTGCGGATGCGCAGCCGCCCGCCGTTGGGCATGGCGTCGCGCGCATTGACCGCGAGGTTGATGATCACCTGCTCCAACTGGCCCTGGTCGACGCGCACCGCCGACAGGTCGCGGCCATGCTCCATCGACAATTCGATATTCTCGCCGATCAGCCGGCGCAGCAGGTGAGAGACCTCAGCCAGCACATCGGTCACTTGCAGCACGCGCGGCTGCAAGGTCTGCTGGCGCGAGAAGGCCAAGAGCTGGCGCACCAGGTTGGCGGCGCGGTTGGCGTTCTGCTTGATCTGCATGATGTCGGCGAAGCTCTGGTCGCCGGCGCGGTGGCGCAGCAGCAGCAGGTCGCAAAAGCCGATCATGGCGGTCAGCAGATTGTTGAAGTCGTGCGCGATGCCGCCGGCCAGCAGACCAACCGCCTGCATCTTCTGCGACTGCGCGAACTGCACCTCCAGGCGCTTCTGCTCGGTGGTGTCGAGCATGTGCAGGATGAAACCGACCGTCTGGCCCTTATCCTCGCGGCGCGAGGCATAGACCAGAACGCTGCGCTGGCGCGGGCCTTTCAGCCGCACGGTCAGCGGCAGGGGCACGCGGCCGATCTCCGCCACCTGCTTCAGATGCGCCTCCGCCCCGGGCAGATCTTCCGCATGCACCAGTTGCTCCAGGCTGGTGCCCACCACCGGCGCCTCGCCCACCAAGGCGGCGAAGGCGGCGTTGGCCTGCTCCACCCTTTGCTCGGCATCCAGCAGCAGAATCCCGGTCGGCGCCTCTTCGAAGAAGCGCTGGAAATATTGCTCGGAGACAAGCAAGGCGCGCTCGAACTCGCGCTCGCGCGACAGATCATGCACGATCGAACGGGTGCGGATGCCGGCCTTGCCGCTCGGGTCCACGCCCTGCACGTTCACCACGTCCTGGCGGACATAGACCAGCAGCTTGCGGCCGTTCGGCCCCTGCAACACGACTTCGCCGTTGCGCGCCGACGGATCGGCGAAGGGCGAGAAGGCCGGGATGGTCTCTGGCGGGCGCGGCCACACCAGATCGTGCAGCTTCAGCCCCTGCTCCGCCTCCACCTCGACATCGAGGCCGAGCCAGTGCGAGAGCGTCGAGTTGACGAACAGGAAGCGGCCCGATTCATCGACCGAATAGAAGCCGACCGGCGCGTTCTCGATCAGGTCGGCGAATTTCTCGTGGTCGGAGCGGATATATTCTTCGATCTCGCGCTGGGTGGTGATGATCTCCACGCCCCAGGAGACATGGTCGCCGAACCGTTTCAGCCGGTTGGCGAAAACTTCCAGGATTTCGCGCCGTCCATCGGCGGAGAGGATGGCGACGTCGCCGCGCGCCTCGCCACGTTCCGCCAGCGCATGCTCGATCCGCTCCAGCGCCGCCCGCGCCCCGGCATCGAAGGCGCGCCGCTCCAGGATCACGTTGAGCGGCACCCGTTCGTCGCCGAACTGGCGGACGAAGGCGCTGTTGGCGAACTTGACATTGCCGGAGCGGTCGACCACCTGGCGGCCGCGATGGGTGGCATTCAGGCTGGCTTCCAGCAGGTCGGCGATATAGCGCCGCCGCCAGGCGATCAGCGCCAGGATCAGCGCGATAGCCGCGGTGCCGCACAGCGACCAGAGTTGCCAAGTCCAGATCAGCATGGCCCGGCCGCCGCTCTACCCGCCAAACTCGTCGCGCTGCGCAATGCCCTTCGACCCCTGGATAGTGGCCCCCCGGCCTTTGAACCCCCGGCATTCGACGCCCTGGCCCTTCCAACCCGGACACTACAGCAAAGTTGCGATTCCCGCATCATCGCTGCAAAGCCTCACAGCCGGCGGCGTTTCAAGCGGAAGATGTAGCTGATGACCTCGGCCACCGCCTTGTAGAATTCCGGGGTCACTTCCTGGTCCACGTCGCAGGCGGCGAACAGGCCGCGCGCCAAAGGCGGGTTCTCGACGATCGGGATGCCGTGTTCCTTGGCGATCTCGCGGATGCGCTGGGCCGCCTTGTCGATGCCCTTGGCCATCACCTTGGGCGCCGCCATCGTCGCCTGGTCGTATTTCAGCGCCACGGCATAATGGGTCGGGTTGGTGACCACCACGTCGGACTGCGGCACCTGGGCCATCATGCGGCGGCGGGTGCGTTCCATGCGCAACTGGCGCAGGCGGCCCTTGACCAGGGGGTCGCCTTCCGTCTCCTTGAACTCCTCTTTCAGTTCCTGGCGCGACATGCGCATCTCGCGCATGTGCTGCATGCGTTGATAGATCAGGTCGATGGCGGTGATCACCGCGACGATCGCCACCACGCCGACCAGCAGCTTGGCCAGGAGCGTCCTGGTCTCCCACAGGAGCTGGATCATCTCCATGCCGACCAGCTTGTTGAGGCTGGCGACCTCCGGCAGG
>DASZQC010000428.1:0-3415 GCA_035549815.1 Dongiaceae bacterium | reverse complement strand
AGGGGCGCACCGGTCTCACCGCCTCTCAACCGTCATGGTCGGGCTTGGCCCGACCATCCACGAGTTTCGCTGTGCGAGGCTGTATCGCGGCAAGCAAACTCGTGGATGCCAGGGCCAAGCCCTGGCATGACGAATGAGCAGGTCGTGAAACGGGGCAAACCCATCGGCATTGCCGCTCCGCCAGCCCCCATGTTACCCATGCCGCGCTGCCCGCGTGGTGGAATTGGTAGACACAAGGGACTTAAAATCCCTCGGCTCGAAAGAGCTGTGCCGGTTCGAGTCCGGCCGCGGGCACCACTCCCTTCAAGCCTTCGCAAACCTCTCCCGATACGCGCTCGGCGCCACGCCGAGTTTGCGCAGGAACGCGCGGCGCATGCGTTCTTCGTCGCCGAAGCCGCATTGAACTGCGATCTGCTTGATGGAGTTCTGGGTTTCCGACAAGGCGCGGCCGGCGGCCTCGACGCGGGTGGCTTCGACGAGCTTGGCGGGGGTCTGGCCGCTCTTGAACAGGCGGGCGAAGCTGCGGGGTGACATGCCGGCTTGCGCGGCCAGGGCGTTGACCGAGAGGTCGCGATCGAGATTGGCGGCGATGTAGGCGGTGATGTCGATGAGCGGGTCGTCGGCACGGGCGGCGGCTTCCTGCGCCAGCAAGGCGGCGCTGAACTGGGCCTGGCCGCCGGGGCGTTGCAGGAACATCACCATCTGGCGGGCGACGCGGGCGGCGATGTCGGCGCCGAGGTCGCGGCGGATCAGGGCCAGGGTCAAATCGATGCCGGCGGTGACGCCGGCGGAGGTCCACACCTTGCCGTCCTCGACATAGATCGGGTCGAGCGCCAGTTTCACCTTCGGATAGCGGGCGCGGAACTCCTCCACCATCGTCCAATGGGTCACGGCGTTGCGGCCATCGAGCAAGCCAGCCTCCGCCAGCAGGAAGGCGCCGGAGCAGACCGAGCAGACGCGGCGCGCCTGCGCTGCCGCCTTGGCGATCCAGCGCACCAGCGCCCTGTCCTTGATGGTCTCCAGCATCCAGGAGCCGCCGGAGACGATGAGCGTGTCGAGCCCGGCGAGCAGCTTCGCGTTAGGCCGCGTCGTGTTGATGGTGAGGCCGGAGGAGGCGCGCACCAGGCCGCCTTGCAACGAGACATAGCGGATGTCGTAGGTCGGCTGCGGCAGGCGCAGATCGGCGTCATCCTCGGGCAGCCGGTTGACGATGCCGAAAGCATCGGACGGCCCGGCGATGTCGGTCGCCAGCGCGCCGTCGAAGGCGATGAAGGCGACCTTGCGCGGCTTTCCTTTGGCGGGTTTGGCAGAAAAGGAGGGCATATGGTCATTTATGCCAGACCGCCGGGGGCGTAAGCAAGATGCACCGCGATCCCATGGAGGACGACATGCTGGCCCTGCGACCCATCTGCGAATGCTGCGACCGCGATCTGCCGCCCGAGAGTGCCGAAGCGCGCATCTGCACCTTCGAGTGCACCTTCTGCGCCAGTTGCGCGGAGAATGTCTTCGCCGGCAAGTGCCCCAATTGCGGCGGCAATTTTGTGCCCCGCCCGATCCGCCCGGCGGACAAGCTGGTGAAGTATCCGCCCTCAACCCAACGCCAGGTGTGTGCCGCGCCCTGCGGCGACCGCGCGGCCTAGTCATCGCCTATTCGAGGGCTGGCGGGCTATACTGCGGCGACTATTTGCAATGGAGTCGCCCATGGCCCTCGAACCCCGCTCGCCGCGCCTCGCCGTCTTGATCGACGCCGACAATACCTCGGCCAAGATCGCCGACCGGCTGTTCGAGGAGATCGCGCACTTGGGCGAGGCCAGCGTGCGGCGCATCTATGGCGATTTCACCCGCACGGCGCTGCGCGGCTGGACCGACATCCTGGCCAAGCACGCCATCATCGCGCACCAGCAATTCGCCTATGTGACGGGCAAGAACGCCTCCGACATCGCGCTGGTGATCGACGCGATGGACCTCATGCACAGCGGGCGATTCGAGGGCTTCTGCCTGGTCTCGTCCGACAGCGACTTCACCCGGCTGGCCGCGCGCATCCGCGAGCAGGGGCTGGACGTGTTCGGCTTCGGCGAGCGCAAGACGCCGGAGAGCTTCCGCCAAGCCTGCCGCCGCTTCATCTATACGGAGAATCTGCTGGTCGGGCCGCAGGCGGCGCAGCGCGGCGAGGCGGCGCCGGCTCCCGCGCGGCAGGCGCCGAGCGCGGCGCTGCCGATCCTGCAAAAGGTGATCGCGACCATGGAAAGCGAAGATGGCTGGGTCGGCCTCGGCCAGCTTGGCCAACGCCTGGCGAATTTCGCCTCCGACTTCGACCCGCGCACCTATGGCTGCGCCAAGCTCAGCGACCTGGTCCGCAAGAGCGGCGGGTTCGAGATCGATTCCTCCGAGGGACGCCGCTTGCGCGTGCGGCTGAAGCCGGAGGAGAAGGCGCCCGCCGAGGCTCCGAAGCCGCGCCGCCGCCGACGCCCCTCAGCAAAGACCGCAGCGGCCGCCTAGCGCCGCAGCCAAGGATCGCCAAGCAGGTGATTGCCCCGCGCATCCTCGGCCAGGCCGATATCCCGCAGGGTATGGCGGGACAGGGCGTCGGGGCGGATCACGCGATCATCGTTGCGGAAGAATGCGGCGGCGCGGGTAAGCAGCCCCGACAGACCGGTGGAGCGACGCGGAACCCTTGTGGATTCAATGACTTGGGTCATGACACGCTGCCTTTCGAACATTTGAGCCCTAGCTCCGTTTATCTCTCGGTTATGAATTTGCGCTTTACAGGAGCCAAAAACAAATCGATCCTTAGGGGATAAGCCCTAAGGCTGCTTATGGATCGAGCATGTCTAACCTGCCCCCGCTTTCCGCCATCCGCGCCTTCGAGGCGGCCGCCCGCCATGGCAGCTTCACCAAGGCGGGGGAAGAACTGGGTATGACCCAGGCCGCTATCTCGTACCAGGTGAAGCTGCTGGAGGACCGGGTCGGCACGCCCCTGTTCCTGCGCCAGGCGCGCAAGGTGGTGCTGTCGGAGGCCGGCAAACGCCTGGCGCCGGGGATCGAGGAGGCGTTCCAGCGCCTGACCGCGGCCTTCGCCAGCTTGCGCGATACCGACCAGAACGTGCTGTCGATGACGGTGGTGAACACCTTCTGCACCAACTGGCTGGTGCCGCGCCTCGGCAGTTTCCAGATGGCGCATCCGAACATCGCCGTGCGGCTCGATGCTTCGCCGCGCCGGGTCGATTTCACCAAGGAGGATTTCGATCTCGGGATCCGTGGCGGCCTGGGCACGTGGCCGGGCCTGAAGTCGCACGCGCTGTTTCCGTTCGACATGACGCCGCTGGCCAGTCCCGAATTCCTGGCGCGCGCGGGCAAGATCGACGGACCGGCGGATCTTTTGAGGCTGCCGCTGCTGGACTGGACCGACGATTGC
>DASZQC010000427.1:0-1934 GCA_035549815.1 Dongiaceae bacterium | reverse complement strand
CGATCACACCACAATCCGTATGATGCGTGCGAGGCTTAGCCCTCGCAAATAAGCCCGGCACAACGTGCTGGGCAGCTCGGAAAGACCAGCGCCCCGCTGACGCACAGCCGCAGCGGGGCTTTCGTTTGCCCATGGGAGAGTCGCACGGGAACCTTGCTCCGGCGATTCTATCCTCCTGCCGTTAGCGAAATGCGGGGAGGGACTGATTGGCCCGTCTCCGTCCGCTCAAAGGCTGGGACCCAACACCTCGCGGCGCGTGACGCCGTCGACGCCACGGCCGGGCACCTCCCGCTGCACTGCCCACGCTCACGGAACCCACCGCGCCGGTCGATGTTCTCCGCACACGACCAACTCTCCAGCAGGAGCGAAGCCATGCCGGCAGCGATACGGCTCCTCGCCGTGATCTTCGTGGCCATCTACCTGGTGCCCACCGGCGCGCATTTCTTCGAACTGCCCAACAAGATGGCGCTCAGCCCTCCCGACTACATGATCGTACAGCGCATCTACGCGGGCTGGGCGCTGTTCGGCATTGCCGCATTCGGCGCCCTCGCTTTCACGCTCGTCCACGCCGTGCTGGTGCGTCAGGATCGGGGCGCGATGGCGCTCGCGCTCGCCGCCCTCCTGCTGTTGGTCGCCACGCAAGTAGTCTTCTGGGTCTTCACCTTCCCCATGAATGTTGCATCCGCCAACTGGACCGTAACGCCCGATAACTTCGAGGCAGCGCGCCGGCAGTGGGAATACTCACACGCCGCCAGCGCCATACTGACCTTCGTTGCCCTGATCCTGCTGGTGCGCTCGGTACGCCCCGCTTCCGCGCCCTAGCGCCGCCGGCAGTTTGCGACTCTCTCCCGTGGGTTGGTTCCATCGCGGCGGCGATTTGCGCAGCCAGCGCAGCCTGAGCCGTATCCGGTTCCACCACTGCGACGCAACGACGATGCCGGAACGGAAGCGACGGCGGATCGTTCGATGGAGGAGCGGCGCAGAACGCGGAGATGACCCGTTGAAGGGAGCAGGCAGATCGTCCGCAAGCGGCGCACCATTCAGACATGGAGAGCCTTCATGAAGAAATCAGCCTTGACGTTAGCCGCCGTGGCGGCGGGGTTGCTTGCGCTGCCTGGTGCGGCGTCGGCGCTCACCGCCGTCACAACCCAGCCGGTTCCACTACGCGCCGGTCCGGCGCCAGACTTCCCCGTCGTTGACAGCGTTCCCTCCGATGCCCGCGTTGTGGTGCACGGCTGCGTGCGCGCCTATCGCTGGTGCGACATCAGCTGGCGCGACCGGCACGGCTGGCTGCCCGGCGACGAGCTCGCTTATCTCGACGATGGACGCCGCGTGTCGATCATCGAGTACGGCCCGACCGTCGGCCTGCCGATCATCGCCTTCTCCGTCGACAGCTACTGGGACCGCTACTACCGCGGCCGGCCGTTCTACCGGCAGCGCTCGCACTGGCGCACCGTCTGGCGCGAACACGATCACCGTGAGGGCCGCTCCGAGCGGCGCAGCGATCGCAATGCCACCGAACGTCTGCGCGAGAAGCGCTCCTACCGCAGCACGGAGCAGGAACGGAAGGGCACCACGGAACACCGTCGCTCCGAGCGGCGCGGCGCCCATGAGCGTAGCCAGCGTAACGAGCGCACCGAGCGCAACAGGCGCCTGCAGAACTCGCACGGCTACCGCAGCATGGACACCGGGCGTGAAGGCACCCACAACCGCGTAACGCCGCGCTCCCACGGCACGCCGGAACGCAGCAGCCAGAATTTCGGCCGCTCGCACGGGGGCCCCGGCGGTGGTTCCGGTGGTATCTCTGGTCGTTCGGGCGGCAGCGGCCCGTCCGACGGCGGCGGGCGTCCCGGGGCGGGCAGTGGCGGCCACGAAGGTCGCGGACGCTAATCGCGCCAGCATCCCTGCAATGAGGAAGACCCTGCCCGACGGGC
>DASZQC010000426.1:0-12273 GCA_035549815.1 Dongiaceae bacterium | reverse complement strand
CAGGGCCAGCGGCAAGAAATGCGGTTTCAAGGCGGCGGGGGGCATCAAGGACGCCCGCACGGCGGCCGCCTATCTGGACCTCGCCGCCAAGATCATGGGCGAAGGCTGGATCACGCCCGCGACCTTCCGCTTCGGCGCCAGCGGCGTCCTCAATGACCTGCTGGCGGTCATCGAGGGTCGCGCATCCGCAGCCCCCGTGAAGGGCTATTGATGCTACCGCAGGAAATCATCCGGCGAAAGCGCGATGGCGCCGCGCTGAGCGAGCCGGAGATCGCCGCTTTCGTCGCCGGCATCACCGACGGCTCGATCACCGAAGGGCAGGTGGCGGCCTTCGCCATGGCGGTGTTCTTCCGCGGCATGGCGATGGAGGAGCGCATCGCGCTGACCCGCGCCATGATGAAGTCCGGGACGGTGCTCGACTGGTCCGGGGAGAATCTGCCGGGGCCCATCGTCGACAAGCATTCGACCGGCGGCGTGGGCGACAAGATATCGCTGATGCTGGGGCCGATGGCGGCGGCGTGCGGCTGCTATGTGCCGATGATCTCCGGCCGTGGCCTGGGCCATACCGGCGGCACCCTCGACAAGTTCGATTCCATTCCCGGCTACCGGACCCAGCCGGATACCGCGACCTTCCGCAAAGTGGTGCGCGAGGTGGGCTGCGCCATCATCGGCCAGACGGCTGACCTGGCCCCGGCGGACAAGCGCCTCTATGCCATCCGCGATGTCACCGCAACGGTCGAATCCATTCCGCTGATCACCGCCTCGATCCTGTCCAAGAAACTGGCCGCCGGCCTGCAGGCCCTGGTGATGGATGTGAAGGGCGGCAACGGCGCCTTCATGGCGACGCAGGAAGCCGCGCGCGAACTGGCCGACAGCATCGTGCGGGTGGCGAGCGGGGCGGGGGTCAGGACCACCGCCCTCATCACCGATATGAACCAGATGCTCGGCCACAGCGCCGGCCACGCAACGGAGATGCAAGAGGCGGTCGATTATCTGACCGGCAAGCAGCGCGAAGCGCGACTGGATGCCGTCACCCGCGCCCTGGTCGCGGAAATGCTGATCTCCGGTGGTTTGTGCAAAACGCCGCAAGAGGCGGCCGGCAAGATCGAGACGGCACTGAGTTCCGGCCTCGCGGCGGAGATCTTCGGGCGCATGGTCGTGGCCCTGGGCGGGCCCGCCGATTTCCTGGAGCATGCCGACCGGCATCTCGCCAAAGCGCCGGTTGTGAAGCCGTGTCTCCCGGAGCGCGCCGGCCATGTCATCGCCATGGACACCCGCGCCATCGGCGTGGCGCTGATTGACCTGGGCGGCGGGCGGCGGACGGCCCAGGACAAGATCGACCACCGCGTCGGCTTCAGCGAATTCCGGGCGGTGGGCGACAAGGTCGGGTCGGATCGGCCGCTCTGCCTGATCCACGCCGCGGATGAGAATTCCTGGAACCGCGCCGCGACGGCGATCCGGGCAGCCGTCAAAGTCGGAGAAAACGCGCCGCCCCGACACTCGCCCATCCTGGACCGGATTGCGCTAGACTAGGCTCATGGGCAAGCGCGCCATCATTCTGGTCCTGGATTCCTTCGGCATCGGCGCCACCGCGGACGCGGCGCAGTTCGGCGATGCCGGCGCCGATACGCTGGGCCACATCGCCGAGGCTTGCGCGCAGGGCCGCGCCGACAAGAGCGGTGTACGCGCCGGCCCCTTGCACGCTCCCAATCTGGTGCGCTGGGGCCTCGGCCGCGCGGCGGAGGTGAGTTCCGGCGCCATTCCGCCCGGTTTGGAGGGAAACGGTGTCGCCGGCGCTTATGGCGCCGCCGCCGAAACCAGCAAAGGCAAGGATACGCCGAGCGGTCATTGGGAAATGGCCGGTTGCCCGGTCGATTTCGACTGGGGCTATTTCCCGCGCACGCAGCCCTGCTTCCCGCCGGATATCATCGCCCAACTGGTGCATGAGTTCGCGCTGCCGGGCATCCTGGGCGACAAGCACGCCTCCGGCACCGAGATCATCGCCGAGCTGGGCGAGGCGCATATCCGCACCGGCAGGCCGATCTGCTACACCTCCGCCGACAGCGTGTTCCAGGTTGCGGCGCACGAGACGCATTTCGGTCTCGACAAGCTCTATCGCCTTTGCATCCGCGCCAAGGAACTGCTGGGGCCGCTGAATATCGGCCGGGTCATCGCGCGCCCCTTCGTGGGTGAGCGTCCCGCCGATTTCCGCCGCACGGCCAACCGTCGCGACTACACGACGCCGCCGCCGCAGGAGACGCTGCTCGATCGCCTGACCGCGCAGGGGCGCGAAGTGTGGAGCATCGGCAAGATCGCCGACATCTTCGCCCATCGCGGCGTGTCGCAGAAGCTGAAGGCGGAAGACAATGCCGGCCTGTTCGACAAGACATTGGAGGCGATGCGGCACGCCGGCGACGGCGACCTGGTCTTCAGCAACTTCGTCGATTTCGACATGCTCTACGGCCATCGCCGCGACGTCGTCGGCTATGCCGCCGCCCTCGAATATTTCGACCGCCGACTGCCGGAGCTGGAATCGCGGTTGAAGCCCGGCGATCTTGTGCTGGCGACCGCCGATCACGGCTGCGACCCGACCTGGCCCGGCAGCGATCATACGCGCGAGCATGTGCCGGTGCTGTTCTTTGGACCGGGCGTGCCCGCAGGCTCGCTTGGCAAGCGGACCAGCTTTGCCGACATGGGCCAGACCCTGGCGCGGCATCTGGGTGTGTTGCCGCTGGCGCACGGCAGGGAGTGCTTCGCATGAGCGCCGGGATCGATATCCTACCGACGCGGCGATTCCGCAGCCAGGATGGCGCGCTGTCGCCGGAGATGCGCGCAGCCTTCGACAGCGACGGCTATCTGGTGCTGGAGGATTTCGTCGCGCCGGCGGATTGCGAGCGGCTGCGGCAGCGTGCGCTGGATCTGGTCGAAGGCTTCGACCCCTCCGAGCATCGCACGGTGTTTTCGACGACAACGCGCGCGCATGCCGCGGCGGATTATTTCGAAAGCTCCGGCGACAAGGTCCGCTTCTTCTTCGAGGAGAATGCTTTCGACGAAAGCGGAGAACTGCGCCAGGCTAAGGCGCTGTCGATCAACAAGCTGGGCCATGCCATGCATGACCTCGATCCCGTGTTCGATGCATTCTCCCGCTCAGGCAAATTGCGCCGGTTGGCCGGCGAGATCGGCTTCCGCCATCCGCTGCTGCTGCAATCCATGTATATCTTCAAGCAGCCGCGCATCGGCGGCGAGGTGAGCTGGCACGTCGATTCCACCTATCTCTATACCGAACCGTTGAGTTGCATCGGGTTCTGGTTCGCGCTTGAGGATGCGACCCTGGAAAATGGTGCGATGTACTGCCTTCCCGGGGCGCATCGCCAAGCGCTGAAGTCGCGTTTCCTGCGCCGGGACGGCCATCTGGTGACCGACCAACTCGACGCCACGCCCTGGCCCGACGGGCCGCGCGCGGCGCTCGAGGCGAAACAGGGGACGCTGGTGCTCTTGCATGGCCTATTGCCCCATTTCAGCGGACCCAATCTGTCCGACCGTTCCCGCCACGCCTACACGCTCCATGTCATCGAGGGCGACAGCCGGTACCCGGCGGACAATTGGCTGCGGCGCGGCCCCGATCTGCCCTTGCGCGGTTTTTGACCGGGCGCTTTAAGCTTTTCTCCGACCTCTTTTGGTCGTAGTGTTCTGAATAGGAATTGAAGCGCAGTTAATTTGAGGGCGGCCGCGTGCGCATCCTGCTTGCAGACGACCATGAGTTGGTCTGCGACGGTTTCAAGGCGATGATCGAACGGCACATGCCGGATTCCGGCGTCGACACCGCGCGCAATTTTGAGGACGCGCTGGCGCTGGTCATGGCCCATGGCTGCTATGACGTCACCCTGCTCGACCTCAACATGCCGGGCATGCAGCGGTTCGAGGGCCTGAAACGCATGGTTGCCCAGTGCCCGAATTCCGCCGTCGCCATCATCACCGGCATGGTCGGCGCCGACATGGCGAGCGAAGCGCTGAAGGCCGGCGCCAAGGGCTTCATTCCAAAAACCCTGTCGGGCACGCGGCTGATCGCGGCGATCCGGCAACTGGCGGCGGGGGAAGTCTACGCCCCGCAGGACCTGCTGAAACCGGGCGCGATGCAGGATGCGCTGAAGGTGATCGGCTCGGAGGTCCTGACCCCGCGCGAGTTGGAGGTGGCGGCGATGCTGGTCAAGGGCGCCTCCAACAAGGAGATCGCGCGGGCGCTGGAATTGCAGGAGGTCACGGTGAAGCTGCACGTGCGCAATCTGTGCCGCAAGCTGGAGACCAAGAACCGTACCCAGATCGCCGTGCGCCTGGCGCAGTTGGGTCAGTTCAGCTAGGCGGCCCGGCGCAGGCGCGCGACAAGGCGCCGCAGACCATCCTCGTCGGGCTCCATCGGCCAGACTTGGTTCTCTTCGTCCGGCGCGGCCGAGCCCGGCCTCCCAAAGATCACCAGGCAGTCTGGGGCGATGGCATGCACGTGTCCGGCCAGCGCGGGATCGATGGCCTGCCCGATCATCACGGCGCGGCAGCGCGGCCCCATTTCGGCCAGCAGCTCCAGCGCCGTTTCCGAACTGGTGGTTGAGGCGACGCGCAGGCCGAAGCCTTCCAGCCGGCGCGACAGCGCTTCCGCCGCCACTTCCGCCGGATCGATGATCAGCGCATCAAGGTCGTCCTCGGCCGCGTCGAGCTCCAGTGGTGCCGCAACCTGCGAGGGGATGCGCGTCGGCCACAGCATGGTCAGGTTGGTGTGCTGCAGCGGGCATGTGTCGACCGTGATGGCGCCGCCCAGATCGACGATCAACCGCCCGAGAATGGTCATGAACAGGCAGCTCGTATCCTCGTCCGGCAGATCGGAATTGAACAGCCGCCCCGCCAGCTCCGGTGGCCAGCCATGGCCGGCGCACTCGAAGCGCACGCGGCCATAGCGCCAGCTTGCCTGCAGCGCGCCGAACTGCAGCTTGGTGCGCGCCGGCTCGTCCGGATCGGACCAGATTTCCAGGCGCCGGCCGGCGCTCGGTCCCTCATCGAGGTTCGAGGAGGCGGCGCCGACGACCGAATCGACCTTGATGTCGATCTTCATGTCGTGCTCGGACAGCAGCGGCCCGATCGCCGCGCAGGCGTGCAGGATAGCCTGGCCCAACTCGGCCTCGGTGGCGGTGACCTGGACCTTGCCGCCGGGCTCGACATCCACGGCCAGCCGGGCGCCGATGGCGGATTGCAGGACGGCGGCGGCGGCCGCCACGGTCTCGTCGAGATGCACCGGCATGCCCCGGCGTCCCGACCAGTTCAGGGCCGCGGCGAAACGCTGGATATCGCGCAAGGCGATGGAAGCCGATTGCGCGATCTTCGCCACGTGCCGCCGGTGCAGGTCACTCAGCCGCTCGTCATTGATCAGCAGATCGGCATAGCCTTGCACCGGATTGAGCGTGTTGTTGAGCTCGTGGCAAAAGCGCCGCATCAGGCCGCCGGTCGCGATCATCTGTCCGGCCTCGGCCGACAGCAGTGGTGCCGGCGCCTGCGCCTCCGGCAACTCGTCGAGGGTGGCGGGAGATCGCGCGTCGGCCGCATCCGTGGCGGACTCCTGCCCGGCGTCGCTCCGCCGCGCGATGACGAACATCAGATAGACAAGGGCGACCATGGAGATCAGCAGCAATGCCAGGGCGACGCGCAGCCTGCCCGGAACCGACGCCAGATCCGCCCAGGCGCCGGTCTGGATCGCCAGGCTTGCCGCCCGCTCCTGTTGCGCGATGAAGGCGACGGACAGGCCCAGTGCGATCAGGACGCCGATCAGCGCGGCGCGCATGGCGATGGAAGTCTTGCCCATGATGGTCATACGGGGATGGTCATACGAGGCTGGTCACACGGCGCCGGTCACGCGGGATGATCGGCCGGGATCGTGCCGCCATGATCGGTTGCGTCATCGGCCGATGCTGCCGGCCGCTCCGCATTGCCGGTCCAGCGCGCGATCACCTGCGACAACTGCTCCAGCCGCAGGGGTTTGGCCAGGTAATCGTCGAAGCCCGCCGCGAGATAGCGCTCGCGATCGCCGAGCATGGCGTTGGCGGTGACGGCGACGATCGGCACATGCGCGGCCGTCCCGGGCAGGGCGCGAATGGCGGCGACCGCGGCCAAGCCGTCCATCTCCGGCATCTGGATATCCATCAGGATCAGGTCGAACTCGCCCTTTGCCGCTGCGGCAATAGCTTCATGGCCGTTGCTGACCGTCGCAGCCTGCAGCCCCAACCTTGCCAGCATCTGGATCGCCAGTTCGCGGTTGATGGCGTTGTCCTCCGCCACCAGGAGCTTGAGGTTGTGTTGATGCCGGAAGGGCTGCGGCGGCATCGGCCGCGCCAGGCGCCCGGGCGCCGCGGCGGCGATTTCGCATGGCAAGAGCAGCGTGAAGGTGCTGCCCACGCCCGGCTCGCTATGCACCGAGACGCTGCCGCCCAGCAATCGCACCAGGCGCCTGACGATCGCCAGCCCCAGGCCGGTGCCACCGAAGCGTCGCGCCATGCCGCTGTCGCCCTGGTGGAACGGCTCGAATAGATCGGCCATCTGGTCGGGGGTGATGCCGATGCCGGTATCCACCACGTCCACATTGAGCTCGCAGGAATTGCCGCGCACCGCGCTGACCGAGGCGCGCACCGTGACGCCGCCCTTTTCGGTGAACTTCACCGCATTGCCGACGACGTTGAACAGGATCTGGCGCAGCCGGGTCGGATCGGATCGCAGGCGGCCGGGGATATCGTCGGCGATCTCGGTGCGCAAGGTGATGCCCTTGGCATTGGCGCGCACCTGCAATAGGGCGGCGACGCCGTCGATCAGGGCGGCGGCATCGAAATCCAGGATCTCCACTTCGGTCTTGCCGGCGTCGAGCTTGGACAGATCGAGGATGTCATTGATGATGGTCAGCAGCGTCTCGGCGGAATCCAGCGCACCGGTGGTCCAACGCCGTTGATCGCGGTCGAGGTTCGAATCCAGCATCAGCGACAGCATGCCGACAATGCCGTTCATCGGCGTGCGGATCTCGTGGCTCATGGTCGCCAGGAACTGCGACTTGGCGGCGTTGGCGGCGTCGGCGGCGCGCCGCTGTTCTTCCAGGCCTCGCGCCAGCCCGGCCAGCGAGGCCGCCTGATGGCGCAATTCTTCCTGCACGTTGACCAGCTCGGTCACATCGGTATGCACGCCGACCACGCGCACCACCTTGCCTTCCTCGTCGGTCATCTTCATGCCGCGGGTCAGGATATGCACGTCGTGACCCAGCTTGTGGCGGAAGCGCTGGACCAGCTCGAAGCTGTTCACCCGGTCCTCCAGGAAGTCCCGGAACTTCTCGGCGACGCGGTCGCGATCCTCTGGATGCACCAGCGCCGACCATGAACTGGACGTATCCGGCAACTCGTCGGGTCCGTAGCCGAGCTGCGCCTTCCAGCGCGGCGACAGCCACAATTTCTGCTCCTTCGGGTGCCAGTCCCAGATGCCGTCATTGCTGCCCAGCATGGCGAGGCGCAAGAACTGCTCGTTCTCGCGCAACCGCGCGTCGATCTCGGTCTTTTCCAGGTTGATCGCCGTCAGCAGCAGGCAGGTCAGGTTCAACCCGGCGATGAAGCACTGGACGCCGACCGGGGCATGCAGCAGCAGGCCGCCGGCCAGCGGATGGTCGCCGGCGAGCTTGATGGTCAGGAGTGTGACCGCGGAGATGCTGAGAGCGACCAGGATCGCCACGCGACGCGGCACGCGCAGCGCGATCCACGCCACCATCGGAAAGACGAAATAGGTGATCACCGAACCATCGGAGAGGCCGGGGATCAGCACCGCGACCTGCAACGCGGCGAACGCCAGCAGGGAGAGCAGCAGCGCTTCGAGCCAGTGATGCAGCGTGGCGCCTCGTGCACTGCGATCGAACAGGATCAGCAGCCCCGGCGCCAAGGTCAGGACACCGCCGGCATTGCCGGCCCAATAGATCAGGACATGCTGCCAGTATTCCGCCCAGGGCGTCACGCCGAGCTGGCCCAGCACGTATATGGTGGCGAGCGCGTTCAACAGCGTGCTGACCGGCGCGCCGACCAGCACCAGCACGCCGATATCGCGCAAACGATGCAGCCTCTGGTCGAAGCCGACCAGCCGCAGCAGCAGGATCGCGATCCACGGTTCCGCCACCGCCCGCGCCGGCAGTAGCACGGCGGTCAGGGCCGAGACGTCATGATTGAAATAGGTGGCGATGGCATCGGCGACCCACAGCGGCGCGATCGATCGGGCGCCGTAGCGGAAGACCATCGCCAGGGCGAAACCGCTGGGTGGCCAGATGACGGAGACGCTTTCGACGGCGAATGACGCGCCGATCCAGTAGCAGAGGTAATAGCCGGCGGCGATCACCATGGCCTGGCGCAGCAGGGTCCAGTTGGCGGCCATGGGCCGGGAGCGATTGCCTATTTCGGTCTGGGAAACCACGTGCGCTGGTGCCTGTGTCAACCAATGGACCGGGCGCGTCCGGCGGCCGGCCGGGGCATCAGACAACCCTTCGAAATCGCTGGCAACAGCAAATCTGGCCGGGCTGGCGGCCAGACTGGCGCCGATGGCGCGTGCCGCAAAGCGGGCTATGGAATTCGCCCTCCGGTCGGTTAGGGTGAACGTGCCGGGGTGACCGAACCGGTCGGAGGGTAGCTGTGCGCACCGAACTATGTATGGGGTTGATTCTCGTCGGCGTGGGTGCGCTCCTGGCGATCGTCCTGGCCGGTGGGTCCGGTCATGCCTTGCCGAAACAGTTGGCAGGCGGAGCATCGGCGCTCGCGGTGTGTGTGGGTGCCGCCGGCCTGCTTCTGCGCGAGCGCGCGCTGATCCTGCGCGTCGAGCAATTGCGCGGCTGGGTCAATCTTGTGGCGGGTCAGTCGGACATGGCGCGGCACGAGGTTGCCGCCGATGCCGATGCCGTTGACCGCGTGCAGCTTGCCATCCTTGACATGATCGGCATGCGGCTGGACCAGCAATCGGCCATTTACCGGCGCCTGGAAGAGGTGCTGAATGCGCTGCCGGATGGCGTGGCCGTGATCACGCCGGAAGGTTTGGTCAGTCTCGTCAACGCGCCGGGGCGGCCCCTGTTCCGGCACGCGGGCAAGGCCATCGGCACGAGCGTATTCGAGGTCCTGTCGCGCCATGCTCTGGGCGACGCCATTGCCCAGGCCCGGTCGGCAGGCAAGCCTGTGGATGCCGACCTCTACACGGTATGGTCGGAGCATTTGCGGGCCACGGTAACCCTGATCGGCAATGAGGGAAGCATCCTGCTGCGGTTTCCGGCATCGGAAGCGGTGTCCGGTGGCGGCGAGCACGATCTGTCGCTGCATGACCGCCCGCCGGCGGCGGCGCCGGCCACGGCGGAAACACCGCTGGCACACGTGTCGGCGATCGCCATCGATACGGAAACCACCGGGCTCGATACGCGAAACGATCGGGTGATTTCGATCGGGGGCGTGCGGCTGCAGGGCGAGCGGCTGTATCGGTCGGCGACGCTCAATTTTCTCGTCAATCCTGGCCGTCCTATTCCAAACCGCACGATTGCCGTGCACGGCATCTCCAACAGCATGGTGGCGGATGCGCCGCTGTTTCCCGGCATCGCGGCCGAGTTTGCCGCGGCGACGGAAAATCTGGTGATGGTGGGTCACCATGTGGCGTTCGACGTCCGTATGCTGGAAAACGAGATGCGCGCCGCACGTCGGGACTGGCTGCCGGCGCACAGCCTGGACGTGATGCTGCTCTATGCCGGCTTGTTCCCGGACCGCACGACGCTGTCGCTGGATGATATGGCCGCGGCGCTGAACGTGCCGGTGATCGGCCGGCACTCGGCCTTGGGCGATGCTCTCACGACGGCGGAGATCTATGTGCGGCTTGTGCCGCTGCTGATCGAGAGGGGCTTCGCCACGCTGGGCGCCGCCGAAGGGCTGCAAGCCGAGGCGGAGGCACGCCTGCGCCGCGCCATGCCGCGCCGGACTGCTGGCGCATGAGCGACCTCGGGCCTATCATCCGCATCGACCCGTTCCCGTTCCAGCACCGCGTCGGCGACCTGATGCTGCGGGATGCGCCCACTCTGCGCGAAACGGCGACAGCCGGAGAGGCGGTGCGCGCGCTCGCCGCGGCAACGCACAGCGCCGTCATCGCGCTGAACGAGGCGGACATGCCGGTCGGCATCGTCACCGAGCGCGACGTGTTGCGCAAGGTCGCCGCGGGCGAGCTGACGGCGGAGGAGCCCATCGCCGCGCTCATGAGCGCGCCGGTCGCCTCGGTGCCCGCCGATGCATTTCTGTATGTGGCGATCTCGCGGATGAATCGCCTCGGATTCCGTCACTTGGCAGTGACCGCGGTCGACGACGGCAGGTTTGTTGGTCTCTTGGACGTGCGTGCCGTCCTGCGGCAACGTGCCGGCGTCGCGCTGGCCATCCTCGACGATGTCGCACAGGCACCCGATCCATTGGCATTGCGGGGCGCCTTCGCGCGCCTGCCCGATCTCTCCCGTGCGCTGCGCGCGGAAGGTGTCGCGGCTCATCAGGTGGCGGCGGTGATCAGCGGTGTGGTGCGCGACGTGACAGCCCGCGCCGGCGACCTGGCTTTGATGGAGATGCGCGCGGAAGGGCGCGGCGAAGCGCCTGCCAACTGGTGTCTTCTGGTGCTGGGCTCCGGCGGGCGCGGCGAGAGCCTGCTATCCGCCGACCAGGACAATGCGTTGATCCACGGCAGCGCGGAGGACGATCACCCCTGGTTCCGGGAGTTCGGAGAACGTGTCTCCACTATCCTGAATCACGCAGGTATTCCGTTCTGCCGCGGCGGCGTAATGGCATCCAACCGCGACCTGCGGCATAATCTTGCCGGTTGGCAGGGCAACCTCGACGCCTGGTTCGAGCAGCCGGAGCCGCGAGCCATCCTTAACGCGGACATTTTCTACGACTTCACGCCGGTTGCCGGCGACATCGCGTTGGCGACGGACTTGCGCGCCTACGCGACGCGTGCGCGCCACGCCAGACTGTTTCTCAACCTGATGGCGCAGGAGATCGGCGACAAGAGCGGTGCACTCGGCTGGTTCGGGCGATTCAAGACCCGCAAGGGCCGCATCGATCTGAAGATCGGCGGCCTGTTCCCGATTGTGGCGGGGGCGCGCGTGCTGGCCCTGCGTCTTGGCCGTACGGAACTGTCGTCGCGCGAGCGCTGGGCCGCTGCCCATGCCGCGGGAATCATCCAGGATGAGGATTTCGTCCGTCTGCTGGACGCCCATGAGATGATCCTGGAGCTCATCCTGGATCAGCAATTGGCCGACTTGGCGAAGGGCCAGCCAGCCGGATCGCAGGTCGAAGTGCGCAGGCTGCTGGAGCTGGAGCAGGATCGCCTGAAACAGGCGCTGCGGCTGGTTGGACAGATCGACCTGATGGTCCGCAATGCCCTTGGGGAGGCCATCATTCGGGGCGAGGAGCACCTGGGCAAAGCTGGCCAGACAGCGACGCGGGAGCCCTGATTCGGGACGCTCCCGGAATGACGGGCCGGGTGCCCCGTGCTAGGGTCGGGACTATGAAAACCGAGCTTCTGGCCGTTGAACTTGCCCCCGGCGAATTGCCCGATTCCGTGATCGGCTGGTGCCGCGCCTTTGCCGACCGGCCGGGACTGGCCTTGTTCGATTCAGCGCTCCGCCACGCGGAGCTTGGCCGCTATTCCTTCCTCGGCATCGACCCGTTCGCACGGCTGGAGGCCCAAGGTGGAGCCGGGGGTGGGCGCGTGCGCCTGAACGGCGCCGACGCGGGCAGCGATCCCTTTGCCGTGGCGCAGGAATTGGCGCAGCGTTACGCGGTCGAGCCGATTGACGGCCTGCCGCCGTTCCGCACCGGCCTGGCCGGCTATTTCGGCTACGGCTTGCGCCACCAGGTGGAGCAGGTGCCGGCGCATGTGCGGCGCGACCTGGACTTTCCCGACCTGATCCTCGGCCTCTACGATCTGGTCTTGGCCGCTGATCACGAGGCCGGCCGGATTTGGCTCATCGCCAGTGGGTATCCGGAGACCGATGCGGCGGCTCGGCGTGATCGGGCGGTCGCCCGTATCGCCTGGGCGCGGGAGCGGCTGGCGCTGGCCCGGCACGCTGCGCCACGCAGCGCCTCCTGGGCCATCGCCGCCCGGCCGGACCTGGCGCAGGCGCAGTTCAAATCCGCCATTCGCCGCACCATCGATTACATCGAGGCGGGCGACATCTATCAGGCCAACATCACCCAGCGCTTTCGCGCC
>DASZQC010000425.1:0-12140 GCA_035549815.1 Dongiaceae bacterium | reverse complement strand
GCCTTCTCGCGCTACCGCTTCCTCGGCGACAAGCACCTGTTCTTCTGGCTCCTGACCAACCGCATGGCGCCGCCGGCGGTGTTCGCGCTGCCCTTCTATCAGCTCTATTCGGCGGTCAATCTGTTCGACACGCCCTGGGCGGTGGCGCTGGCCCACATGTTGTTCAACATCCCGCTGGCGGTGTGGATCCTGGAAGGCTTCATGTCCGGCGTGCCCAAGGAGCTGGACGAGACCGCCTATGTCGACGGCTATTCCTTCTGGCGATTCTTTTTCAAGATCTTCATGCCGACCATCGCGGCCGGCATCGGCGTCGCCTGCTTCTTCTGCTTCATGTTCTCCTGGGTGGAGCTGCTGCTGGCAAAGACGCTCACCTCGGTCGCGGCCAAGCCGATCGCCGCGCTGATGACCAAGACGGCCAGCACGTCCGGCTACCAGCTCGGTTTGCTGGCTGCGGCCGGATCGCTCACGCTGATCCCGGGCGCCGTCGTCATCTATTTCGTGCGCAACTACATCGCCAAGGGCTTTGCCCTGGGCCGCGTGTAAAGCCGGGAGGCCAAAGGATGGAAGGCACCTCACTCATCTCGTGGATGGCCTGGACCTGGCAGACCGCCTTGTTCTTCGGCTTCATCCTGCTGTGCCTGATCGGCATGTCGATCTGGGAAGCCTATGCGCCCGGCGGCGGCCCGCGGCGCGGCATCCTGGGGCTGGATACGACGCGCGGCGACCGCCTGTTCATCACGCTGCTGGGCAGTGCCTTCATTTTCCTGGCGTGGCTGGGCTTCGTCGGCACGCCCCTGTGGGGGCCGCTGATCATTTCATTGATCTACGCCTTCGTCGTGTTCCGCTGGGCCTGACGGAACGCGAGCCGGAAACATCAGGCCCCGTCTCAACCTCCCGACCTATATGGGGCCGGCCACAGAGCGCCGGCCCTTTCTTTGCGGACCCCCGCGAGGCGGTTACTCCGCGGCGGCCGGCAGTCCGATCCACAACTCGACGGTTCCCCGGCGCGGCTTCTCCTTGGCCCAATCAGTGCGCGGAACGACCGTCACCGGCCTGGCGACGATGCCGGCATCATTCAGAGCCTTCTCGACGTCGGCCCTCAAGTTTTCCGCACGGCTTGCATCCTCTGGCCAGAAGAAGCGGATCTGGGAAAGGCCGGCGCTGTTCATGGCGACCCGCTCAGCGCCCGGCACGATATATCCGGCCGTGCGCAGGTGCTGTGATAATTCCTGCGCGGTATCGCCCGGCATTCCGTAGAATTGGAAGAAGACCCGCGTCTGGTCGCGGATGGTGGCGACCTGCTGAGTCACTTGCTGGGACTGCTCGGCCAAAGCCTGCAGGGCGTCGCCGATGACCTTCACATCGGTACTGCTCTTCTGATTGAGCTGCAGCGACGAGACGATATCGCTCAAGGCGCTGACCTGCGTCGCCAAAGCGGCGACCTTGTCGCCCAATTCCTGCAGCGAGGTGATGGATTGGTTTACCCCGCTGAGGCCGGCTTCAAGATCCCTGCGCTGTACTTCCAGCGCGGCGATCGCGTCCGCCGCTTGCTGCAGTTTTTCGGCCTGCGGCTCAAGCTCCTCGAGCCTCGCGTTGAGCTTTTCGATCGCCGCACGGCCATTCTTGTTGAGCTCTTCGATCACCTTCAGCTGGACCGTCGCGTTCTGCGCCTGCTGCTCCGCCTCATCGATGGTGGGTTTGATCTGCTCCTCGATCATTTTCTGCGCCCGATCGGTTGCCGCGTCGTTGATCCGACCGATGACGTCGATGCCGGCATAGGTGAGGACGGCGCCGACCACCGCGCCGATCACGGCGTACCACTTGAAGAGGGAAGTGCGGACCCGGGTCGAGATGCTTTCGCTGAGACGCAGTTCCAGGAGTTCCAGGAAATCGCCGGACACTTCCGGCTTGGCGCTCTTGGGCGCCTCATCATCCATCCGCTCGCCCGGCATGCCACACCTCCTTGGGCTTGTGACAAGGGGAAATTATACAACCGGAGAGGTGCGGAGGCGTAGCCCCTTTTCAACTTAGTCCGGGCTGAGCGGGATCGGCTGCTTGGTGGCGATCTGGGAGTAATCGTCGATACCGAGACAGTGGGTCGCCCGGGCGCCGTCGACGGTCAGCGGCAGCACGGCCCATTCGAAGCGATAGGAGCTGCGGCCGTCCCATTCCACGGTCGACAGGCCGAATAGGGGCCGGCGCGTGGCGTAGACATGGTGATAGAGCGACCGGTTGAGCGCGATGATGTCGTCCGGCCAGCCGCTTTCATGCAGCCACACGCCGGTGAAATCGCGCTTCACGAAACGCACGATCTCCGTGCCGACCAGGCGGTAGCGCAGGCGGAACGGATTCTCGTGGAACTCGGAAATGGTGAGATAGGGCAGCCATGGCTTCAGCTCGAACGGGTCGACCGCTTCCTTCGCCATCAGCTCCGCCGAGCCCTTGTGCCGCTCCCAGACTGCCAGCACGGACTGGATGATCGCGGAGGTCAGTTGATCCCGCGTCACATAGCGGATGTCATCGCCCAGGCTCGGCGGTTGCAGGTCCATGGCAGCGATCAGACCGCGTTGGGCCGAAATCAAGGTGGCCGTTTCCCCGATCGCCACTATACAGGCTGGCCGGCGAAGCGGCAGCTTCCACGTGGGCTAGGGACCGCAGGCTAATCGTCGTTCTCGAAGCTGGCATTGCCCAGGCCGGTGCCGACGGTCAACACGCCCCAGGCACGTACGTCGCGCATCTCCGGCAGGTAGCTCAGGCCCTGCACCACGGCGTCATTGTGCAGCACGACCAGGGTGTCATGGCCGGCGATCTTCGGCAGATGCTCCTTCAGCGCCAGCGGCAGGTTGAATTTCCGGCCCTGCCAGTTGCCGGGCAGGTTCTGGGTGCCGCGCTTGATGGACCCGTCGCCGCGGATGATGCCCGGACATCCGACGCCGATCACCGGCGCCAGTTTCAGATGCGCCTTGCGCGCCGTCTTTTCGAAATGCGTCAGCATCCCAGTCACATGCGCGATCAGCTCGTCCCGGGTCGGCTGGTGCTTGCGATGGGACCACAACTCGCTTTTCCACACGCCGGTCGCACGCGCCTGCGCCTTCCGGCCGGCCTTGAACGTGACGACGCCGCAGCGCACGTTGGTGCCGCCGATATCGACGGTCAGCAGCGCGTTGTAGCCCTGCAGGATCGCGCGCGGCACCAGATAGACGCTGCCGATCAGGCCGGCCTCGTCCGGATGGTGGGTGAGCGGCACCAGATCGACCTTGCGCTCCCTCCGCTTCGAACCCTTTGGCCTGGCGCGCTGTTCACGCAGCAGAATCGCGGCGCGGCCGATCGCCAGCTCGCCGACCCGGCTGTTGCTCAGGCCGCCGCCGACCACGATCCGCTCGACCCTACGCCAGGATTTCTGCTTCAGATAGCGGCGCACGACCTCGGCCAGCGACTGGGCGAAAGCCTCGACCGCGCTATGCACCACGGCGCCGGCGATCGGCTCGCCCTCCGCCAACATCTTGTCCAGGTGCTTCTTCTTGGTCTTGTGGGTGGGGAGCGATCGCACCGGCGCCATCTGGCCGGCCTTGGCGACCCGGCTCAGCGCCTCCAGCCGCTTGCGAAACGCGCGTCCGCTCGCCTGGTCGCCGATGAAGCCATAGCGGCCGCGGACCTCCAGATTGTAGCCGGTCAGCTTCACGTACGGCAGATCCCATTGCCCGTGCAGGCCGTCGGCCGCCGGAACGTGCTCGGTTCGCGAGGATGGGCGCCGCTTCGCCTTGCGCGGCTTGCTCGTTGCCATATCGGACCGCTGAGAAAGAGGGACGTGCCGAAGCTGAAACCTTCGGCGTTCGCGGTGGTTCCCGCGCGCCGGGATTTACCCGGGGTTCAACGGAAGGAAATTCAGGCGCGGTCGCGCGACTGGGCGGATTCCTGCTCGGTCTCGGCGATGGCCCGCTGCAAAGCGGCAGCCAACGAATCGGCGCGATAGGGTTTGGCGATGATGCTGAAGCCTTCGCGGTGAACCTCTCCGGCGGCGCGCGCATAGCCGGTGGAGAGCAGGACCGGCATGCGCGGAAAGTGCTGCCGGATCTTGCGCGCAAGGTCCAGGCCGCTCATGCCGCCGGGCATGAGGATGTCGGAAAAGACGATGTCGAATTTCTGCCCGCCCAGCAGCAGCGCCAGCGCGGTGCCGCCGTCGCGCGCATGCTCGGCGCGATAGCCGATCATCTCCAGGATCTTCATCGCGATCTTGGCGACATTCTCGTCATCTTCGACCAGCAGGACGGCGCCTTTCGCGCGACGCGTCGCGGTTTGCTCCGGAACTGCCGCCGCCGTCGCGGCATTCTTGGCCCGCGGCAGGTAGATGGTGACCGTGGTGCCTTCGCCGACCCTGCTGTCGATGGTGACGCTGCCGCCTGTCTGCTGGGCAAAGCCATAGACCTGGCTCAGACCGAGGCCAGTGCCCTTGCCGACATCCTTGGTGGTGAAGAAGGGCTCGAACACCCGGCTGATGTCGGCCGGCGCGATGCCGCTGCCGGTATCGGCGACGCTGAGGGCGATGAACTCGCCGGACAGGTTGGGCACGCGGTCGCCGCCGTTCAGCGTGCAGTTGCGCCCCGCGATCCGCACCGAGCCGCCTTTCGGCATGGCGTCGCGCGCATTGACGCAGAGGTTCATCAGCGCGACCTCCAGCTCGGTGACGTCGCACTCGATCGGGCCGATATCGTCGGCAATATCGACGACCAGGCCGATATCGCCGCGCACCGCCTGGCTCAGCATGCCGGCGATTTCGTCGGAGCGCTCGCGCAGATCGACGACGTCGATCTTCAGCGGCTGGCGGCGCGAGAAGGACAGGATCTGCCGGATCAGCCCGACGCCGCGCTCGGTCGCCCGGTCGATCGCCTGGACGGCCTGCATATCGTCATCGGTCAGCTTCTTGTCGAGCAGCAGCTCCGCATTGCCCTGGATGATCGTCAGCAGATTGTTGAAATCGTGCGCGATGCCGCCGGCGGTGCGGCCGATGGCCTCCAGCTTCTGCGTCTCGCGCAAGGTTTCCTGGATACGGGTGCGCTCGGCGGTCTCCGCCTCAAGCTGGCGCGACCGCTCCAGGACCCGCTGCTCCAGTTCGGCGTTCGCCTTCTGCAGGATCTCGCGCTCCGCCTCCAGCGACTGGGCGAGCCGGGCATAGAGCGCCCGCGTCTCCAGCAGCAGGACGGCGAGGACGAAGCTGGTCGCGGCAAAGCCGAAGATGCGGCCGGCATAGAAACCGAGGTCGAAGCGCCCGGCATTGAACACGACGCTGAGCGCGATATCGCAGACCCAGGCGAACATCACCACCATCAGCCACAGATCGAGCACCGAATACGGCTTGCGCCGCCACAGCAGGCCCAGGGCAACAAAGGTCAGCAGCCATACCGAGCCCACCACGAATTTCATGGCCGCGGTATACTGGTTGCCGTCCATGATCGGCGGCAGCAGCGCCTGTCCCGCCGTGGTCAGGGCGACGATTGCGCCGACGGCAAGCACCACGGCGGCGGAACCGATCAGGATGGACGCGCGCGAGGCCAATGGTGGGCTCTTGTCTGCCGCAGGCTGCGGCAGCAGCGCATAGAAGATCACCATCAAGGGGAAGCCGCCATGCCAGAACATGTAAAGCCAGGCGGTCGTCTGCGGCCCGGCGCCCAGCACCCCGCCTTCGGCGAACAGGCCGGGGAAGCTTAGCATGTGGACCACGACCATCAGCGCGGTAAACAGGTAGCCGCAGGCCAGCAGCAGCATGGCGCGCGAGCGCAGGATGCTGAACTGGCCGAGCAGCAGCACCGCCGTCACCAGATCGTTGATGATCAGCGCCGATTCATAGATCGGGATGAAGGCGTCGAGCCGTGGCAGTTGGACCTTGGCAAAGGGTATCGCCGCCAGGAACAGCCCCAGCAATACCAGGACCACGGCAAGTGCGATCTGGCGCTCGCGGGCTTCCGCAGGAAGCGTGGACAGAAACAGGCGCTGCAGATGGGCCATATATTTCCGCCATTCTTGCTTGCGCAGCGACGGACCCACCCGGCGCGTAGCAGTTCTTAATCGCAAATCCTAAGACTGACAGTTAAAGATTCCCTTTCGGGTTAAATCAAGTGGCTGAACCGTTTGCTGAAACGCCGGTCCTATTTCCATATAACAGGTGCGGGCTTGTGCGATCCCTCGGATAGGAGGGGGATTCGGAAATTGTCCGACTGTTCTCGCATGCAGTGGATCCATGTTCGCGCCTCCGCAGGCTTGGGCCTCGGTCTTTCCGTGTGCATCGCGATGGTGCGCGCCATGTCCGGCAAGTTGCACGTCGACAGCACGCCCGGCTGGGAACGGTGGCGACGGTCACGCTGCCGGTGTGGCAGGGGTGAGCGGAGGCGCATCGGGCCCGCTGGCCGACCTCACTGCATGCGGTCGGCGTCCCATATCTGGCAGGACTGCCCGTCCTCGCGCAGGATCAGTTGCGAACCGACGCCGTCAAGAAATCCGTCGAACTCAATGGTGACCCATCGTCGTTCGTAGAGGTCGATGGCCGGGCAGCCATTGCCGACCTCGATGGTCCATATCTCGTCATTCTTGCGCTGGATGATGGCGCTCGAGCCGTCCGTGGCCACGCGCAGCAGGGCGACCCGCTCGACATCGGCCAACGCGGGCGTGGCCGCCATCGAGCCGAAGCAAACGGCCAGGACAGGCACGCCGATGATGGACCCTCGTGCCGACATCATTCCCCCTGACCAATGGTTGTGGATGGCGCCTTCCCGGTCAAGGCGGCCTGCCGTCGGTGGCTGAGGAGTTTCCGAAAGGAGTGGCGTGCCCGGCGGGGATCGAACCCGCGACCCTCTGATTAAAAGTCAGATGCTCTACCGCTGAGCTACGGGCACCCAGAAAGGCTGGGTGCGGCCGGGAAACGGCCGCGGTGCGGCGCGGCGGGTCGGCCGCGCGGCCGGCAAGGGCTTCCCAAAATCCGGCTGAAAAAGCAAGGACAAAAGGTCCCGGCCCGGCCCGGGTGGCGCGCGGGCAATGGGCGACAACGACCGGAAAATCCCGGAAATCCCGGGGATTGGGAGCGGAGGCCCAGAAGGGTGATGGATTCAGGGTGTTGGGTTCTGGGGGCCGAGCTGCAAAGGCGCCAGCGGCTTCGCTGTCAGGGGCCTCAGGCCAGCGCCGTTGCCGACCTGGGAGACCGGCACGGCCGGCGGCGGGGGCATGATGGCCCCGGTCTTGACCGCCGGGCTGGTGGCGGCCTGGGGCTGGCAGGCGAGGACGGCATTTTCCGCCCGGTGCCAATTGTCGCGCGCCACGTCGGGGAACATGCCGCTGGTGGTCCGGTCCGGCCAATAGAGGTCGCCGTTATAGAAGCTGACGATGGAGCCGTTGGCCCAATCCTGCTCCACGGTCAGGAAGGCCAGCAGGTCGCCGCGCGGCGAATTCACCGAAATCTCGTGGATGCCCCGGTAATAGACCAGTTTCGGCCGGATATCGCGCATCTGGCGGCCCAGATCCTGGGCGATGCAGGGTGCCAGGGTCGCCGGCGGGACGGCGGATTTCATGACGATGTCCGGCTGCGCCACCAGGGAGGTGGGCGTGCAACCGCCGAGCGCGAGGGTCGCGCCCAGGGCAAGGGGGGCCAGGAGCCCGGCAAGAAATGCGTAGCTGCGTCTCATAAGGCGAAAGGGGTGCAAGGGGTGTGCCAGCATAGGACCGCCCCCGGAGCCTGGCCCAATTCACATTTCCCGTTCGTTAATTCTCGGGCCACCAGAATAGGCGCGGTCCCGGCCGGAGCGCCCCGCTGGCATCGGGGAGTCCGTGGCGCCAAAGGCAACGGGTTCGATGTTTCTTATCGGCGTGCCGCGTCGCCGCGCCGCTTGAATGCGCGGCAGTCGGACGACGCCTTGTTACAAGCGCAACGGGCGCGAGGGTTCTAAGCATGTGTCGTTGGCTCACTTATTGCGGCGCGCCGATCTACATGGACAAGGTCCTGTTCGAGCCGCGCAACTCGCTCATCAGCCAGAGCCTGCGCGCGCGGCACAGCCATGTCACCACCAACGGCGACGGCTTCGGCATCGGCTGGTATGGCGACCGGCCGCAGCCAGGGACCTATCGCGACATACTGCCGGCTTGGAACGACCAGAACCTGAAGAGCCTGGCGCATCAGATTCGCTCGGCCCTGTTCCTGGCGCATGTGCGCGCCTCGACCGGCACGGCGACGTCGCGCGCCAACTGCCATCCCTTCGCGCACGGCAAATGGCTGTTCATGCACAACGGCCAGATCGGCGGCTATGAACGCCTGCGGCGCAAGCTCGAAGCGATGATCGACGATCGTTATTACTGCGAACGGCTCGGCACCACCGACAGCGAGCTCATCTTCTATCTGCTGTTCAGCGAGGGGCTTGAAGCCGATCCGGCCGGCGCGCTGATGCGCAGCATCGGCAAGATCGAGCAACTGGCGAAATCAGAAGCGATCGTCGCGCCGTTGAAGTTCACCGCGGTCCTGAGCGACGGCGAGACCATCTATGCCGTGCGCCATGCCAGCAGCGACATGCCGCCGACGCTCTATCATGTGCACCGCGGCGATCATGTGATGGTGGTGTCGGAGCCGCTGGACGATGACGACGATCATCTCGCTTGGCGCGAGGTGCCGCCGGGCCAGATGCTGGTGATCGAGAAAACCGGTAAGCTCGACATGGTGCCGTTCCTGACCGGTATGCGACAGATGTAACGTGCGGATCGGAGCCGCTTGCAAAACCCTGATTCACACAGGGCCTGACCCACATTGATCCGTTGCAGACGATGCATGTCGTGCATCGTCGCATGGACCCCATATCGCCGATTATCGCAACCAAATCGCGCAGGGCTCAAATGACTCGTATTGATCAGGGCACATCGGTGTCACCGAACCGTCGCAAGTTCATGACTCTGCTTACCGGCGCTTCGCTGGCGTTGGCCGCCGGCGCCGTCGCCGGCTGCAGCGGCTGGGATATGCGCGCCGCCCCGGCCAAACCGCGCCCCAAGACCTACATCATCGGTCGCCAGGGCGGGTCTGGCGGCGGCGATGCACGCAAGGGCGGCCCGGACCGGCCGTAATCTCCCTGCCCATCGCGGGTGCGCCGACTCAGTGGGCGGAGAGCTCGCCGTCCTGGCGCAGCTGGACCGCCATCATGACGCGCTGATCGGTCGGCGAGTAATGCGCCGGCGCCCGATAGACAACATCGCGCGGCGGCGGCTCGCATGCCGCGATTGCCGTCGCCGCAATGCCGAGCGCCAGGAAGCGGGACAGAATTTTCATATAGCCTCCATCTCGATGCTGTTTTGAAATCGGCTGCGCATTGCTGTGGCGCGCAGTCTGCGCATGCTGCCAGTCTCTGCGCGAAAAAGACAGTCATGCGTGAAAAAGCAAGCGGCGGGCGATCGGACAGCATTAACGTTAATGCCACCCCACACGGCCAATAATCGTGCGATCAGTCGGCGCGCGCGCGACGGCCTTCGATGGCGGCGGCGATCGCGCGCCGCAGATCACTCTCCATGTAAGGCTTTGTCAGCGTCACGACGTCGCCCACATCGGTCGGCAGTTCCAGGTAGCCGGTGGCAATGACGAAGGCGATGTCCGGCCAGGTTTCCTTGACCAGTTCGGCAAGCTGGATGCCGGTCATGTGCGGCATGGCCTGATCGGACACGATGAGGTCGACGTGCGTGCCTCGATGCAGGACTTCCATCGCTTCGGCCGCCGACGATGCGGTGTAGACGTTGTGCCCCAAATCCTGGAGCATGGCTTCGACATTCATCAGGACGAGATTGTCGTCGTCGACCGCGAGGACGGTGAGCGGCGGAGGGGGCGTTGCCGCATCCCGGGTACCGTCCGCAAGCTTCGGCAGTTCGTCTTCGGCGTGCGCCACCGGCAACCAAAGCTCCACAGTCGTGCCTTGGCCCTTCTTGCTTTTCAGCACCAGACGGCCATTGGATTCATCGGCCAGCCCCTTGACCATCGAAAGACCCAGGCCGGTGCCCTTGCCGACACCCTTGGTGGTGAAGAAGGGCTCGACGGCGCGTTCCAGCGTCTCCTCGTCCATACCCTCGCCATTGTCGGTCACGGAAAGACAGACGAGATGATCGGGCGTGGTGCGATCGGGGAGGGAGGGTCGGCTCTCTTCCCGGGCCGCGATGACGATGGTGCCGCCGCCCGGCATGGCGTCGCGCGCGTTGATGGCCAGATTGAGCAGCGCTGATTCGAGCTGGTTCGGATCGACCAGCACCGGCGGCAGCGTCAGCGGAAAGCGCGTCTCGATCCGGACGGAGGAGGTGAGCGTGCGCTGCATCAGGCCGCCCATGCCGCGGACCAGCGAGGGGATGTCGGTGCGCTCCGGATGAAGCTTTTGCCGACGCGCGAACATCAGCATGCGCTGCGTCAAGGTCGCGCCGCGCTGTGCGGCGAGGATGGCGTTGTTCACCAGGGCCGATGTCTGGCGGTCATCCGGCAGGCGCTTGCGCACCAATTCGAGGCTGCCGAGGATCGCCGCCAGGATGTTGTTGAAGTCGTGCGCGACACCGCCGGTCAGTTGGCCGATCGCCTCCAGTTTCTGCGATTGGAACAACGCCTCCCGCGCCTGCTCGAGCGCCTGCTGCGTGTTCCGCCGCTCGGTGAAGTCGCGCGTGACCTTGGCAAAGCCCAGCAGCTTGCCGGTTTCATCGCGAATGGGATCGACGACCACGCTGGCCCAGAAGCGGCTGCCGTCTTTGCGGATCCGCCAGCCCTCGCTTTCGAACCGGCCTTGTCGGGCCGCGATCTTCAGGTTGCGGTCGGGCAAGCCGGCTTCCCGATCCTCTTCGGTGAAGAATTTGGAATAGTGCTGACCGACGATCTCGTCACTGCGATAGCCCTTCAGCCGCTCTGCCCCCGCGTTCCAGTTCGAGATGATGCCGCCCGGATCCAGCATATAGATGGCGTAATCGGTAACGCTCTGAACGAGAATCCGGAATTGCTCGTTCGACTGCTTCAATTCCTCCGCGGCCTTCCTGCGCTCCGTGAGGTCGCGCGTGATGACCGCGAACCCCACCAGGCGGCCGGCATGGTCATGAACAGGCTCACAGACGGCATGCGCCCAGAATCGCGTGCCGTCCTTGCGGACGCGCCAGCCTTCCTCTTCGCACTTATCCTGTTTCTCCGCGACCTCGAGCGTGTGGACGGGCAGGCCCCTGGTCCGATCCTCGGGCGTATAGAAACGCGAGAAATGCTCGCCCAGGATCTCCTTGCGCTCGTATCCCGTGGAGCGCCGCGCACCGGCATTCCAGCTGGTGACGTAGCCGTCCGGGTCGAGCATGTAGATCGCGTAATCGGTGACCGCTTCGACCAACAGTCGATAGCGGCCTTCGTCCGTCAGCGAAAGACCGTAGCGCTCCGGCCGCTCCATGGTCCGCATTTGGCTCAATACCCCACCCTTCATGCAGGCGCCCCCGTCGTAACAATGTTGCAGGCGCGGAGGTGTTCCGCGTCCTTGCGGATATTTTCCCGTTCGGGTGACCCGCACCCCGTCCGGGATAGGGATCGCGGATCGTTGCCCCGGGCTGCCACTGTGGGTATGGTCGACATTCAGCGGTAATCCTCCGGCGCCGGTCCTGCCCGGAGATCTTGGGACCAAATGCATGCGAGCTTTGCTTCGGCGCCATTGGCCGCCGGAAGGGCAGATTCGGCTGTTGACGGCGGCGCTGGCTGATTCGGAGACCGCACGCACCGCATGGCGGAAATGGCGGGACGAGAACGATCTCGCGCGGGCCGATCATGCGGAGGTGCGCCTGCTTGCCGCCGTCGCGGGCAGGATTCGCAAGATCGAGGGGGACATGCCTCTGGACCCCCGACTGGAAGGAATGCGCCGCCATATCTGGGCGATGAACCAGATGACGCTCGGCGCGACCAAGCCGCTGTTGGCGGCAATGAGCGCCGCCGGTCTGCCCCTGATGCCGTTGAAAGGCGCGGCCCGCCTTGCCATCGATCCGGACGTGTCGAAGGAGCGGGCGCTGCGCGACGTCGATGTCCTGGTTCCTCCCGATGAGTGGGCGCGCGCCGTCGGCGTGGTGCTGGCGGCGGGCTGGCGCAACAGTCGTGGGGAGAACGCCGAGCTCCTGCAGTCTGCCGCGCACGC
>DASZQC010000424.1:0-7390 GCA_035549815.1 Dongiaceae bacterium | reverse complement strand
GTCGATCGTCTGGTGGCTCGTGATCACCGCGCTGGCCGGCTGGGTCCTGACCCAGACCCGCTTCGGCAACTGGATCTATGCGTCGGGCGGCGATCCCGTGGTGGCGCGCAATGTCGGCGTGCCGGTGGCGCGGGTGAAGATCCTGCTGTTCATCGGAACGGCGCTGGCGGCCACGCTGCTGGCGGCGATCCAGGTGATGGAGGCGGGGTCCGCCGACACGCTGCGCGGCACGCAGAAGGAGTTCGAGGCGATCATCGCCGTGGTGATCGGCGGCGTTCTGCTGACCGGCGGCTACGGCACCATCCTGGGCGCGGCGCTCGGCGCGCTGATCTTCGGCCTGGTGCAGATGGGCATTTTCTACACCGGCATCGACACCGACTGGTTCAAGGTCTTCCTTGGCCTGGTGATCCTGGTGGCTGTGCTGGTCAACAATTACGCGCGCGCCAAGGCGTTGGGCGAGAAGGGTGGCGCATGACCAACGCATCCGTTCCCGCGATCGAACTGCGCCACGTCACCAAGCGCTTCGGATCGGTCATCGCACTCAATGGCGTGAGCATGGCCGTGCGCCCCGGCGAGGTGCACTGCCTGCTCGGCGACAACGGTGCGGGTAAGTCGACCCTGATCAAGGTGTTGTCCGGCGTGCACCGGCCGACCGATGGCGAGCTGCTGGTCGGCGGCGTGCCGACCATCTTCCGCTCGCCGCGCGACGCGGCGGAGGCCGGGGTCGCGACGGTGTTCCAGGATCTGGGCCTCATCCCGCTGATGTCCATCGCGCGCAACTTCTTCCTGGGGCGCGAGCCGGTGAAGGGAATCTTCCCGTTCCGGCGCTTCGACATCGACCACGCCAACCGCATCGCCCGGCAGGCGCTGATCGATGTCGGCATTCAGCTCCGCGATCCGTCCCAGGCGGTGGGCACCCTGTCGGGCGGCGAGCGGCAATCCGTCGCCATCGCCCGGGCCATCCATTTCGGCGCGAAGGTCATCATCCTCGACGAGCCGACCTCGGCCTTGGGCGTGCACCAGGCGGCCATGGTGCTGAAGTTCGTGATCGAGGCGCGGCTGCGCGGCCTCGCTGTCATTTTGATCACGCACAACATCAACCATGCCTATCCGGTGGCCGACACCTTCACACTGCTCAATCGCGGCCGCAGCATGGGTACCTATCGCAAGTCGGAGATCAGCCGCGACGAGGTCGTGCGCATCATGTCGGGCGGCGAGGACATGGCGGCGATGGAACGCGAGATCGCGACCCTGCTGCAGGGAGCGCGCTGATCATGGCCGCGCGCAGCGTGGTGATTCATGCCGACGACCTCGGCATGTGCCGCGGCGCGAATGACGCCTTCGCCGAACTTTCGGCCTTCGGCACGGTCACCTCGGGATCGGTGATGGTGCCTTGCCCCTGGTTTTCCGATCTGGCCGCCAAGGCCTGCGCGACGCCCGCGCTCGATGTCGGCGTGCACCTGACGCTCACCAGCGAGATGCCCGGCTATCGCTGGCGCCCCTTGACCCATCCGCCGAAATCCGCGGGCCTGACCGACGAATTGGGGTTCTTTCACCCGGACGTGGCGACCCTGCGGCGAAAGGCGCAGCCGGAGGCCGTCGCGGCGGAACTCACGGCCCAGATCGAGGCGGCGCTCGCCGCCGGCATCGATGTGACGCATCTCGACGACCACATGGGCGCCGTGCTGGCACCGGAATTCATCGACATCTATCTGGGCCTGGCCGTCGACTTCGGCCTGCCGCCGGTCATCTGCGACGCGCCGTCGGCCTATGGCGGGCTGCACAATCTCTCAGGAATAGCGGAAAACGCCTTTGCCGCGACCGCCGCCCGGGCCCGCGCCGTCGGGTTCGAAATCTTCGCGCGCATCGCCGAGACCGACTGGACGCGCACCGGCCCGGCCGATGCGGCGGCGCGGGCGATGATCGAGGGCCTGCCTCGCGGGCTATCGTTCCTGGCGCTGCACATGACCAGGCCGGGGGAAATCGCGCTGATCGATCCGGCAACGCACCATATCCGCACCGACGAATACGAGGTCTATCGCGACCCCGGTTTCGCGCGCTGGCTCAAGACCGCTGATGTTGCCCAGATCGGGATGCGCGAACTGCGCGATTCCTGGCGGGCGCGCCACGTCAACGGCGGCAAAAGAGGGACCGCATGATCCCGGACTATGCGGCCCAACCATCAAGGCAGGATGAATTTCCATGAGCGTCAAACTCGGCATCAACCCCATCGGCTGGACCAACGATTGCATGCCCTGGCTGGGGGACTTCATTTCGCTGGACACCTGCCTGAAGGAAACCAAGGCTGCCGGATTCTCCGGCGTCGAGCTGGGGCGCAAGTTCCCGCGCGACGGCAAGAAGCTGAAGCCGATCCTGGACAAGCACGGGCTGAAGCTGGTCTCCGGCTGGTATTCGGCGGAGCTGGTGCGCCGCGACGCCAAGGCCGAGATCGCGGCGATGAAGGACCATCTGAAGCTTCTGAAGGCGCTGGGCTCCGACGTCATGGTGTTCGCCGAGACGACGGGCGAGATTATCAACCAGGTCGGCGCGCCGATCAGCCGGCGACCGAAGCTCTCCACCGCCGCCGAATGGAAGGTGCTGGGCGCGCGCTTCACCTCGGTCGCCGAGCATCTGCTGGAGAACGACGTGCGCATGGCGGTGCATCACCACATGGGCACGGTCATCGAAACCTCGGAGGATGTCGACCGCCTGCTGGAGAATAGCGGCGACGCCGTGGGACTGCTGCTCGATACCGGGCACATGACCTTCGCCGGCGGCGATCCGGTCGCGGTGGCGAAGCGCTACGCCAAGCGCATCCGCCATGTCCATTGCAAGGATATCCGCCGCTATGCCCTGACCGCTTGTCGCCGCCGCGATGTCAGCTTCTCCGAGGCGGTGCTGTGCGGCATCTTCACGGCACCCGGCGACGGCATGGTGAACTTCCCCGCCGTGTTCGACATCCTGGGCAAGGCAAAATACAGCGGCTGGCTGGTGCAGGAGGCGGAGCAGGACCCGCGCATCGCACATCCCGCCACCTATGCCGAGCTGGGCCGCGCGCACATGGCCGCGACGGCGGCCGGCGCCAAGCTGAAGCTGGCGGCGTGAGGGCGGGATGGCGCGCAAGCTTCGCATCGGCCTGATCGGCAGCGGCTTCATCGCCCGCTGCCATGTCTATGGCTATCGCACCATGCTGTCGGTGTTCCCGGAGGCTGCGGCCCAGCCGGACTTCGAGCTGGTCGCCGACATGAACGACGATCTGGCCAAGGCGGCCGCGGAGAAGTTCGGCTTCAGGCGGCACACCGGCGACTGGCGCAAGCTGGTCAGCGATCCCGCTGTCGATATCGTCGATATCTGCGTGCCTAGCCATTTGCACAAGGAGATGGCGCTGGCCGCCATCGCCGCCGGCAAGCACGTCTACTGCGAAAAACCGGTGGGCCTGAACGGCGGCGAAGCAACGGAGATCGCCGAAGCGGCGCGGAAAGCCGGCGTGAAAAGCCTGGTCGGCTATTCCTATCTGCGCAATCCGCTGATCGCCTTTGCCCGCAAGCTGATCCAGGAAGGCGCCATCGGCGAGGTGACGCATTTCCGCGGCGCCCACAACGAGGATTACATGGCCGATCCCGCGGCGCCCTTCGTCTGGCGCTGCGATGCTTCGATCGCCGGCAAGGCCGGCGCCCTGGGCGACCTCGGCAGCCACATCATCTCCATTGCACGGAACCTGGTGGGCGAGATCGCCTCGGTCTGCGGCGCCACCAAGACCGTCGTGGCGGAGCGCGCGCTGGCCGACGGCAAGAAGCGCAAGGTGGAGAACGAGGACCAGGCGCAGTTCCTGATCGAGTTCGTGGGTGGCGCGACCGGCCATATCGAAGCCAGCCGCGTCGCCACCGGCAGCCACATGGACATCACCTACGAGATCGTCGGCACCCATGGCCAGATCCAGTTCGACGGCGAGCGGATGAACGAGATCCGCTTCTTCTCCGACCAGGATCCGGTGGAGCGGCGCGGCTTCCGCACCATCTATACCGGCCCGGCGCATCCGCCCTTCGGCAATTTCGTGCCCGGCACCGCACATGGGCTAGGCTTCAACGACCAGAAGGTGATCGAGGCCTATGAGCTGATGGAGCTGATTGCCGCCGATCGCCCGACCGGCCCGGACCTCGCCGACGCCGCCAGCATCAGTCGCGTGCTCGACGCCGTGCTGCAATCGGCAGAAGAGCGCCGCTGGGTGAAGGTGGCGGTGGCGTAGGGCGGCGGGCTCCACAATCATCGTCATGGTCGGACTTGGTCCGACCATCCACGAGTTTCGACGGGCATGAGCGAGGTGCGGTAGGCAAACTCGTGGATGGTCGTGGCAAGCACGACCATGACGGACTGAGTTATCGGACCTAGGTCGTCGGCAAATTCTCTCGCAGGTAGATCGCCACCGGCGTTTCCAGCGGCACTTCGGTGTCCGGGACGCGCCGGTTGTAATGCAGCAGCAACTGGATGGCGCGCAGGGCCTCCATCTGCGGGTTCTGGTCCAGCACCGCATCCATCAGCCCGTCGGTCAGCAGTTCGCGGTGGATGTCGGTCATCTCGTGGCTGATATGCACGACCTTGCCCGCCTTGCCGAGGGCGCGCAGCGCGTTGGCGATGCCGCGGCTGCCGACGGAGATGTTATAGATGCCGCGTAGGTTGGGGAACTTCTTGAAGGCCTCGCGCGTCAGCTTCTCGGTGCGCTCCGGCTGCTCCTGACTTTCGACCGTGGCGACGACCTCGCAGGTGGCGAAGCGGCTGCCGAGCACGGCGCGGAAGCCGCTCTCGCGTTCCTCATGGCCGATGTAGTCGTGCATGCCGGTCACCACCAGGACCTGGCCGCCTTGCGGACCCAGGAAACGCCCCATGAGTTCCCCGGCCACGCGCCCAGCGACCCGATTGTCGCTGCCGACATAGGCCAGGCGGCCGCTGGCGGGGATATCGCTGGCGACGGTGACCACGGGCACCTTCTTGCTCACCTCGCGCAGGGCGGCGGTGATGCGCGGATGGTCGAAGATGCAGGTGACCAGCCCGTCGGCGCGCTCGGCGGCGCGGCGGATGGTGCGCGCCACGGCGGCCGGCTCCAGGGAATCGAAATAGGTCGGCAGGCACATGATGCGCTGGGCCTCATACGCGCGCTGCGCCAATTGGAATCCGGTCTTCAGGTTGCCGTGATAGGGGTTGCTCGGGTTCTGCAGCAGCACGGCGATGCGCAGCCAGCGCATCGGCAAATCCTCCAGCGCCCGGTCGATCTTCAGCTTGCGCGCCCATTCCAGCACGCGCCGGGCCCGCTCGGGCCGCACCCCGCCGCGCCCGTTCAGCACCCGGTCGACCGTGGCAATGGAAACCTGCGCCGCCGTGGCGACGTCGGTGATCGTGGTCTTGCGCTGGGACATGACCGGACCTGGTTTTGAAAGAATCCCCTCAAAACTGTAGCAGAAACCCGGATCGCATCAATCGCCGCGGAAGGCTGGAGGTGGCCGAAAACCAACCTATTGCGGGCTGTAGGCCACGCAATCGATCTCAATCTTGGCGTCGATCATCAGCGGCGATTGCACGGTGGAGCGTGCCGGCGGGATGTTGGGAAAGAAGCTGGCATAGACCTTGTTGAAGCTGGAGAAGTCGCGCGCGTCGGCCAGCCAGACATTGCACTTGATCACGTTGTCCAGGGTGCATCCGGCCTGCACCAGGATCTTGCGCAGATTCTCGATGGTTTGCTTGGTCTGGGGAACGATGCCGCCGGCGACCAGTTCGCCATGCGCATCGAAGGCCACCTGGCCGGAGACATAGACGAAATCGCCGGCACGGATCGCCGGGCTGAAGGGCAGGGACATGCCGCCGGCGCCGGTGCGCGGGGCGCCAATCTGAATTTGGCGGGTCTGGACCTGGGCGGGCTTCTTGGCGGATTTGCTCTTGGCTGCAGCTTTCATGATCATTCCCTTTCGTCCATCCATCGCGGCGAAAACAATCCGACAACGCGACGCGCCAACGCGCATCGCGTTCGGAAATTCCGTGCGAACGTGAGCGCCGCTCGCTTGACTCGGATTCCATTGTCATAAGATAGTCACCTTGTCCATTCCCTTGTACGATATTCCAACCTGTTGGAATGATCGCAGCGGATGCGGACGGGGGCATCGAGAAGGAGGAATCCCATGTCGAACATGTTGCGCAAGGCACTGACTGGCATCGCGGCTGCGGCCGCACTCACCGCTATTTCCGCCGCCGCATCGGCGCAGGAACAAGGCAAGCTGGAAGAGGTTCTGGCGCGCGGTCACCTGATCGTCGGTACCGGCAGCACCAACGCGCCGTGGCACTTCAAGGATGAGAGCGGCAATCTCGTCGGCTTCGACATCGACATCGCCAAGATCATCGCCAAGGGCCTGTTCGGCGACGACACCAAGATCGAGTTCGTGCAGCAGGAATCGGATGCGCGCATCCCGAACGTCACCACCGGCAAGGTCGACATCACCTGCCAGTTCATGACCGTGACCGCCGAGCGCGCGCAGCAGGTCAACGTGACCATCCCGTACTACCGCGAGGGCGTCGGCCTGCTGACCCGCGCCGACGGCAAGCTGAAGACCTATGACGAGCTGAAGGCGGCCGGCAGCGGCGCCACCGTCTCGGTTCTGCAGAACGTCTATGCCGAGGACATGGTCCACGCGGCCTTGCCGGAGGCGAAGGTCGACCAGTACGAGAGCGTCGATCTGATCTACCAGGCGCTGAACAGCGGCCAGGCCGATGCAGCGGCGACCGACCAATCTTCGCTGCAATGGCTGATCGTCACCACGCCCGGCAAGTACCAGGATGCCGGCTATGGCTGGAACCCGCAGAGCTATTCCTGCGCGGTCAAGCGCGGCGACCAGGACTGGCTGAACTTCGTGAACACCGCCTTGCATGAGGCGATGACCGGCGTCGAGTTCAACACCTATGCCGCCTCGTTCAAGAAGTGGTTCGGCGTCGACCTGCCGCAGCCGAAGATTGGCTTCCCAATCGAGTTCCAATAGAACGGGAGAGCCGTTCCTCCTGTCGGGTTAGGCCGCCGCCTTGGGCTACACGCTGAATTTCGGCGCCGTATGGCGGGACTTCGATCTGCTTCTGTCCGGGCTCGCTCTGGGCCTCGGCATGGCGATCGTGTCCATCCTGATCGGCTGCGTGATCGGCCTGGCGGCGGCCTTTGCGATGCTCTCGAACCAAGGCTGGCTGCGGCGGGTCGCCGGCACCTATGTGACGGTGATCCGCAACAGCCCGCCCCTGGTGCTGATCCTGCTGGCCTATTTCGCCCTGCCGCAGGTGCTGGGCATGCGCATCGGCAAGATCGAGGCCTTCATCGGCACGTTGGCGATCTATGCCGGCGCCTACCTGACCGAAGTCTTCC
>DASZQC010000423.1:0-5096 GCA_035549815.1 Dongiaceae bacterium | reverse complement strand
TCGGAGAATTGCCAGACCGAGGTGCCGGAACCGACATCGCAGCCGCGGAACTTGCCGTTCAGCATCGGGCCGCCCGACAAGGCGATGGTCGGCAGGTCGACGCTGGCCGCACCCATCAGCAGCGCCGGCGTGGTCTTGTCGCAGCCGACCAGCAGCACCACGCCGTCGATCGGGTTGGCGCGGATCGATTCCTCGACCTCCATGCTGGCGAGGTTGCGGAACAGCATCGCCGTCGGGCGCAACGTCGTCTCGCCCAGCGACATCGCCGGGAACTCGACTGGGAAGCCGCCGGCCTCGTAGACGCCGCGCTTCACCACTTCGGCCAGTTCCTTGAAGTGGGCGTTGCAGGGATTGAGGTCCGACCAGGTGTTGCAGATGCCGATCACCGGGCGGCCGTCGAACATATGGTCCGGATGGCCCTGGTTCTTGATCCAGCTCCGGTGCATGAAGGAATCCTTGTCGGCGCCGCCATACCAGGCGCGCGAGCGCAGCGTCTTTTTCTTGGCGTCAGTACCGTCGGCCATGATCTCTATCCTTGTGCTAAGCGCGACGCAGCTTGCGCTGCGCCTTGGTGGAGCGGCCGCCCAGACTGCTATTCCGAGGGCCACCAGTTGAAGCATTCTGGGCCAGAATCTTGTCGATCTCGTCGCGCGTGGTTTCCAGCAGATTCAGCATCGCCGCCTGGGCGCCGCGCGCGTCGCCCGTCTCGATGCAATCCAGCACCGCCTTGTGCCGCGGCAGGGAATGGATGCGATTGCCCGGCGCCTGCGCCGACAATTTGAAGCTGAAGGCGAGCGCGGATTCGATCACGTGGCCCATGGAAGCGAGAAAGGCGTTGCCGGTCGCTTCCAGGATCGACTGATGGAAGCGCAGATCGTGCGGGATGCTGGCCTCTTCGTTGTCGCCCGCGGCTTCCATGCCTTGATACGCCTCGCGGATGCGCTTCTTCTGCGCCGGCGTCGCGCGCTCCGCGGCCAGCGCCGCGCCGGCCGGCTCCAGGATGTAGCGCATCTCGGTGATGCCGTCGGCATAGGCATCGGCGTCGTGCGAGGCCAGGCTCCAGCTCAGCACGTCGGGATCCAGCATGTTCCAATGGCCGCGCTCGCGCACGCGGGTGCCGATCTTGGTCTTGGATTCCACCATGCCCTTGGCGGCCAGCACCTTGATCGCCTCGCGTAGCGCCGTGCGGCTGACGCCGAATTCCTGGCCCAGCGCCACCTCGCTCGGCAGCACTTCGCCCGGCGCCAATTCGCCGCGCAGGATGCTCTGCCCGATCGCATGCGCGATCTGGCCATGGGCACTGCGGCGCGAAAAGGTGCGCGTATCCTTGCCGTTCGAGAACAACCCGTGCTTCTCCCAGAACCAGGTCCCGCGGGCCGGTCAAACCCGCCGGATTTAGCGCCTATTTAGGGCACTTCCTGGCATTTGTAGTATTATATGTTTTATCTGGCCCGGCGGCGGGTGTCGAGTCAAGAGAGAGGCGGTAGAGTGGCCGCTGTCAGGCAACAAAACCATAAGGGCCATTCAGATGTCCAACACCCAGGTCGGAACCTTTGACGGCGAGAGCGTGCAGGAGTTCAGCATCGCCGGCACATGTGGCAGCGCAGCGAAGATCTTGAGCTACGGCGCCACGCTCTCCGATCTCGTCGTGCCGGTCGGCAATCAGAAGCGCCGCGTGGTGCTGGGCTTCCGATCGCTCGCGGGCTACGTGAATGATCGTTCCTATATCGGCGCCACGGTGGGGCGTTGCATCAACCGCATCGCGGATGGGCGCTTCACCCTCGACGGCAAGCAATATCAGGTGCCGACCAATGGCGGGCCGGGGGTGCATCTGCATGGCGGCGACAAGGGGTTGTCGCGGCGTGTGTGGCGCGTTGCGGCGCAGAGCGCGAACTCCGCGAGCTTCGCCATCACCTCGCCCGACGGCGAGGAAGGCTATCCAGGCAAGCTGGAAGCCACCTGCACCTATCGCATCGATGCGCCGGGCACGCTGACCATCGAGCTGACCGCGACCTGCGATGCGCCGACCATCGCCAATCTCGGCCATCATTCCTATTTCACGCTGCAGCCGGGCAGCGACGTGCGCGATCACAAGCTGCAGGTCGATGCGGATTTCTACACGCCGCTGAACGCGAACCTGGTGCCGAACGGCGAGATCCGCTCCGTCACGCAAACGCCGTACGACTTTCGCAAGCCGCAGGCGATCGGCGACAACCGCGGCACCGGCCCGTTCGAGGGCTACGACATCAATTTCGTGCTGAACCAGGGTTGGCTGCCGGATGCGGGCGGCGATGCGCTGCCGGTGGCGGCGCGGCTCACCTCGCCCAGCGGCGATTTGACCATGGAGATCATGACCACCGAGCCGGGCCTGCAATTCTACGAAGGCATCCGCCTGGCGGAGACGCCGGACGATTTCGCGGGCGAGCCGCACAAGCCCTATCGCGGCCTGTGCCTGGAGCCGCAGCGCCTGCCGGATTCCATCAACCGGCCGCATTTCTCGAAAGTGATCCTGCGACCGGGCGAGACCTATCGGCAGATCAGCCGCTTCCGCTTCGTCACGAACTGAGCATCAGGCTGCGGGCCAGTTCTCCAGCAGCAGCTTGGCGGCGCGGCGCGCTTCCTTGGCGGCGTCGCGGTTGCCGCCGCTGGCGGCGATGATCGCGCCTTTCATGAGCATGTGCCAGACATCGACGAAAGCCTTGGCGTCGATCATGCCGGCCTCGATCGCCAACCCCATGAGAAAGGCGCGGATCTGCGCCAGGTGCTCAGCCGCCGCCACGCGGATCTTGTTGCCCGGCTCATATTCCAGCAGCACGTTGATGAACGGGCAGCCCTCGAACTCCGGCTGCTGGAACCATTCGTCGAACAGGTCGAAGATGGCGATCAGGCGCCCCTTCGGGTCGTCCGCATGGGCCCGCACCTGCGGCTCCAGCCACTCCTTGGTCCAGAGCTGCTCGCGCCGCTGCAGGAAGGCGATCACCAGATCCTGCTTGGAGCGGAAATGACGGTACAGGGTCATTTTGGCGACGCCGGAACGCTCTATAATCGCGTCCACGCCCACCGACCGGGTGCCTTGGCGTGAAAACAGCTCATAGGCAGCGTCGATGATGCGTTCTTTCGCACCCGCGGGTTGGACGGTCGGTCGTAGGACCGGTGAATTGGCGTGCAAGCAGGCCCCCTGTTGCCGAGGTGGAGCTACCCGTAATTATCGCAAGCATGACCCGGGTGCTACGAGCGCAGGTTACGTAGTCGGCCCGTAAATGTCCAATATGATACATTCCGGTATAGCTGTATTAAGATTCTATATGATGCGTGACGAATTGCGAGAGAAAAGTCCAAACCTACGCCTAAAAAGCTCAAACACACCACACAGGTGTGGAACAAGATAAAAAGCCTGTACCTCCATTAACCATGTTGCCATCCCCAAGCCAGTTGGGACCAAGGAGAAGACTCCGATGCCGCGCCTGCAAACATCCTTCCTGTTCGACCTCGACGGCACTCTGGTCGACAGCGTTTACGAGCATGTCCTGGCCTGGCGCGACGCCCTGGACCAGGAAGGGATCGAGCTGTCGGTCTGGCGCATTCATCGCAAGATCGGCATGAGCGGCGGCTTGTTCACCAACATGCTGCTGCGCGAAACCGGCCTCGACATCAGCGACGAGCGCGTGCAGCGGCTGCGCCGGCGCCATGCCGAGGCATATACAAAGCGGGCCGCGAAAATTCCGCCCCTGCCCGGCGCGCGGGAGTTGCTGGCCTATCTGACCGAGGCCGGAATCCCCTGGGCCATCGCCACCAGCGGCCGCATGGAGACGGCCGGGCCGGTGATCGCCAATCTGGGCGTCGATCCCGCCAAGGTGCCGGTGGTGACGCGCGACCAGGTGAAATACGCCAAGCCGGACCCCGACCTGTTCCTGGCGGCGGCGGAACGCCTCGGCGTCGATATCGAGCATGCCTGCGTGGTCGGCGACAGCATCTGGGACATGCTGGCGGCGCGGCGTGCGCGCGGGCTCGGCATCGGCCTGCTGTCCGGCGGCTATGGCGAGGAAGAGCTGGTGCGCAGCGGCGCCTATCGCGTGTATGAAGACCCGGCCGACCTGCTCTATCACATCGACGAGGTTGGCGGGCGGCGCTGAAACGGCCTCAGACGGCGAGACGCACGATGCGGTCGTGCAGCCGCCGGTATTCGCCGGCCAGCTTGCCGCCGAACAGCGGATCCGACGCGCCGGCGACCCGATCGTCGAGTTCCACCCAATCCGCATCCGACAAGGTCACCATCGCCAGGGGGAGGAACACGCGCTCTTCCTCCGCGATGTGGTGCTCGTTGGTGGTGATATAGGTCTCCATCAACTTCTCGAACCAGCGCCGCGGCATCTCCACATCGTTGGCGCGGTTGTGCAGCGCCGCGGCGAATTGCCGGCTCAACTCAGCCAGATGCGCATGCTCTTGCAGCAGATCGCCGACCCGCGCCGCGGCGGTGGGATCGCGCGCCACCATGCGACGATAGACCATGTCTTCCTTCGGATGATGGAACAGGTCGGGATAATGCAGCGTGTATTCCATGACGCTGCCAAGCAGGTCGAAATCCAGGGTATCGCCGGCCCGGCTGCCTTCCAGCTCGCTGCGCAGCAATCGCAGCAGGCGCGTCATATTGCGATGATCGAGCTGAAGCTGCTCGATGGTCCGGGGCACACGATCCAATGCGGCCAAAGCACCCATATTGAAAGTATGGCCCCAAAGATGGGGGTAGACAACGAACCGATTGCCGCAGGGGCCGGCAGATTGTTGCGATGCAATAGGCCAACCCGCTTTCGGGCTCGAGCAATGCAGCTTGGACATGCGGGGATGCCCAAATTCGCCACCCGCGGCCCTCGGCGCCTTTGTATGCTGCGACGCCCGGTCGCGCTGGAGAAGCGCCGCCGGCGAATTCCAGCAGGTCCCGGGAGTGCAATGGTGACGGATACGGTTGCGGGTTCCAATGTGCGGCACGCGGAGCGCACGGCGCTGGCGGTGCTGCTGTCGGTCAGCTTCTGCCACATGCTGAACGACACGATGCAGTCGCTGCTGCCGTCGATTTATCCGATCCTGAAAGACAATTA
>DASZQC010000422.1:0-4801 GCA_035549815.1 Dongiaceae bacterium | reverse complement strand
GTCGTCGTCGTGCTCGGCGGCTCCAGCCCTTCGACGCGCGACCGCAAGGTTGCCGACCTGCTGACCGACGGCTTCAAGAAGACCAAGGGCACCGGCTTGATGCTGGCGGCTAAGGCCCCGGCCAGCGGCAAGGCGCCCAAGATTATCGACACGCAGGTCGCCGGCGCCGCGCAGCCCTCGCCCAAACAATCCACCGTGGCCAAGTCGCTGGTGCCCGGCGCCAAGCCGTTCGTGCCGAATGCACCGGTCGTGACGGCGCCCGCAGAAGTCGCCGTGGTCGACAACCGCGCCATGGATCAGATCGTCGCCGACGTGATGAACAGCCCGCAGCTTGCCAGCACCGACGGCACGATCGACGTGACTTCCAGCTCCGCGGTCCTGACCGCCTCCGGCGCGCCCAGCATGATCCCGACGCTGAAGCCCGGCACCGGCAAGAGCAAGAAGACGCTGGTGGCCGAAGCTCCGGCCGCCCTGGACAGCCAGGCCACGACCGTGGTGTGGACGCCGGAAGGCGGTTACGGCATCCAGGTCGGCGCCTATTCCAAATACAACGCGGCGCAGAACGCCGCCCAGGTCGCCACCCAGGCGGAGCCGGGCCTGCTGGCCGACGCGCGCATCATCATCGACAGCCAGAAGATGAACAACGGCGGCAAGGTCTACCGCGCCCGCGTGGCCGGCCTGACCAAGGCCGACGCCCAGACCGCCTGCCGCAACCTGAAGGCCAAGCGCACCGATTGCCTGGTCCTGAAGATCGACAATCCCCTGGCCATGGGGAACTGACCGGCGCGGCCGCGTCAGCCGAAGGCCAGATAGATAAAGTAGCCGCCGCCCAGGACCACCAGAGCTTCGACGAACATCGTGTGTACACGCACCGGTGTCTTGCGGACGATCCAGTAGCCGCTGTAGGTGCCGGGGATCGTGCAGATGCCGATCAGCACGCCCAGCAGCAGCGTCTCCCAATCCAGGATGGTTGAGCTGGCGAAGACCAGCGTCTTGGTCACGTTCATCGTGAAGCCGACCGAGGCGATCATGGCGACCAGGCTCTCGCCCATCAGGCCGGCGCCGAGATAGAGCGGGATCAGCACCATGCCCGCCCCGATGGTGCTGCCGGACAGCAGGCCGAACACCACGCCCATCGACATGAAGCCCGCCGGGCCGACTTCGATCTTGCGCCGCTCGAGGCTGCGCCGCGCCAGCACAGTGACGATCAGGAATAATCCGAGCAGGCCGGAGATCGCCCGCCCCGGCAGATAGCCATAGATCACCGCGCCGATGGCGATGCAGGGCAGCCCGGTCACCATCACCTGCCGGTAGATGCGCCAATTCACCGCCCGTCGAAAGGCCCATAGCCGCGATGTGGCGCTGATCAGCAGCACAACGCTCATCAGCGGCACGATCGCCTCCACCCCCACGATCGGCGCGACCAGGATTCCCAGCACGATGCCGCCGGCGAACCCGCTCACCGTGTGCAGGATCGATGTGGAGAAGGCGGCCGCCAGGACGAGCAGGAGCTCGGCCCAGGTCAGCCCCAGAGGCAATGCGTCAATCATGCCGGCCGCTGGCGCAGCTTAGCGCGGCCGCGTTTCATGCCGGCAACCCTAGACCATCGTCATCGATCTTGTTCGCCGCAGCAACCGCAACAATCCGGGCCCGACCAGCGAAACCAGCGCCAGCAGCAACAGAGTTGCGGAAATCGGATGGCTGACGAAGATCGACGGATCGCCGTCCGAGACGATCAGCGACTGACGGAACGACCGCTCCAGCATCGGGCCGAGCACCAGCCCCAGCACCACCGGCGCCAGCGGGAAATCGCGGTTGCGCATATAGAGGCCGAGCGCGCCAAAGACCGGCAGCAGCAGCAGATCGACCGGGCTGTATTTGATGCCGTAGACGCCGACCACCGAGATCACCATCACGATGGGCAGCAGGAAGCGCGCCGGCAGGTCCAGCACACGCACCCAGAGCGGGATCATCGGGAAGTTGATGATCAGCAGCATGATGTTGCCCATATACATGCTGGCAACGAGGCCCCAGAACACATCCGGGTGCTTCTCCATCATGCCCGGGCCGGGTGTCACGCCGCCGATCAACAGGGCCGCAAGCATCAGGGCGGTCGAGGAGGACCCGGGAATTCCGAGCGTCAGCAAGGGCACGAGCGATCCGCCGCTGGCGCCGTTATTGGCGCTCTCCGGCGCGGCGACGCCGCGGATGTCGCCGGTCCCGTAGCGCTCCGGATGGCTGGCGACGCGCCGTTCCAGGTTGTACGACAGGAAAGAGGCGATGGTGGCGCCGGCGCCCGGCAGCACGCCGACGGCAAAGCCGACCATGCTGCCGCGGACGATCGCCCACTTGCTGTAGGCGAGTTCCTTCCACGAGATCCACACCCGCCCGAGCGCGATGCGCGTCGGCGGCTGCCCGCTCTTCATCAGCTCGCGCACGGTGTCGAGCACTTCCGGCACCGCGAACAGGCCGACCGCGACCACGGCAAACTCGATGCCATCGGCCAGCCACAGATTGCCGCCGGTAAAACGGTCATAGCCGGTGATCGGATCGATGCCGACCGTCGACAGGCCCAGGCCGAGCAACAGGCTGAGCAATCCCTTGATCAGCGACCGTCCGGTCAGCGCCACGACGGTCGACAGGCCGAAGATCAGCAGCCCGGTATATTCCGGCGGACCGAATTTCAGCGCCCAGTCGGTGATGATGGGCGCGAACAGCATCAGCAGCACGATCGCCGCCGTGCCGGCGACGAAGGAGCCAATGGCCGAGATTGCCAAAGCGGGCCCGGCCAATCCCTTCTTGGCCCTCTGGTTGCCGTCGATCGCGGTCACGACCGACGCCGACTCGCCGGGAATGTTGAGCAGGATCGAGGTGGTCGACCCGCCATACATGGCGCCGTAATAGACCGCAGCCATGACGATGATGAGCGACGTCGCGTCCAGCCCATAGGCGATGGGAAGGATCAGCGCGATCGTGCCGGTTGGGCCGAGGCCCGGCAGCACGCCGATCAAGGTTCCGGCCAGCGCGCCGACCAGCAGCAGCATCAGATGCTGCGGCTCGAGCGCGACGGAAAAGCCGAAGGCGAGCTGTTCAAGCATGTGCCGCTAACTCCAGAATCCGATGGCGAGGCGCACGTCGAGCAATTTGGCAAAGATCAGCCAGAGCACGGCGCTGACGATCACCGCCACCAGCGCGGCGCGCCAGCTCGGCACTTTGAGGATGACGAAGGTCAAAGTCAGGAACGCCGCGGTCGACAGGCCGAAGCCGGCGTAGTGGACGGCAAAGGCATAGGCCAGGAACACCAGCCAATAGAGCCAGACACGGCCGCCCAGCGGCTCCTTCGGCTCCTGCGACGGCCGCTGGAACCACAGCGCCAGGCCGAGCGCCAGCCCGCCCACGGCGATGAGGAGCGGAAATCCCGCCGGCCCGACGGCATCGTCGCTGCGCATCGAGCCGAGCGCCCTGGCGCTCAAGCCATAGGCGACCGAGATCGCCACGATCATGAGCGCGACGACGCGGTCCTCGTCGAGGTCCCACCAGACTCTGTTCATGCGGGACCCTCCGCTATTCAGCCGCGGCGCGAATATTCGCGTTGCGGGCGCGCGCAAACAACTCCTGGTCAAGCGTGACGCCGATTCCGGGCCCTTTCGGGATCGGGATCTTGCCATTCACGGCGCGCAACGAGGTCGTCACCAGATCGTGCTCCAGCAGCGCGACGCCTTGGTGGAAATCGCCCGGCGTCATGTCCGGCACACTGGCATAGAATTGCGCCGACGTCGCCACGCCGATGCTGGTCATGAAATGCACGCCCGGATAGAGCGTGATGCCCGACGCGACGGCCAGATCCGCGATCCTCTGGGATTCGCGGATGCCGCCATGCTTGGTCAGCTTCATCAGCACGGCGTCGGCTGCTTCGCGGCGGATCACTTCCTTGAGGTCGCGATAGGAGCGTACGCTTTCGTCCGCCATGATCGGCGTCCGCAGCTTGCGCCGCAGGGTGCGCATGCCCTCCAGGTCCCAACCCGCCACCGGCTGCTCGATCAGGCGCGGCCGGTACTGCTCGATGCGCGGCAGCACGTCCGCCGCGTCGAGATAGCGGTAGCCGGCATTGGCGTCGACATGGATCGCCACGTCGTCGCCGATCGCGGCGCGGACCGCCGCCACATTGCGGACATCCTGGTTCGGGTCCTTGGAGCCGATCTTGACCTTGATCCAGCGATGGCCGCGGCTGACGGCTTCCGCCGCCTCCTTGGCCATCTCCTCCGCGCTCTTGAAGGCGATGCTCCAACTTGCCGAGAGCTGATCGACCTGCCGTCCGCCCAGGAGATGGGTGACGGGCACGCCGGCCAGCCGCGCCGACAGGTCATAGAGCGCATCGCAGACACCCGACCGGGCATAGGGCAGATCGCCGACCCGCAGGGTGATGCGATCCAGCAGGTAGTTGATCCTGGTCGGGTCCTCGCCGATCAGCAACGGCGCGATGTAGTTGTTGATCGTGGAGACGACGCTCTCCTGTGTCTCCTCGCAGCCCCAGCGGATCGGGATCGGCGCCGTTTCCGCTGCGCCCACCGTGCCGCTGTCGTCGCGGATCTGCACGATCACGTTGCGGCGGGCGGTGAGCTTGCCATAGGCAAGCTCACGCTCCGTCGGCTCCTTGATGGCGAATGGAATCGCCTCGATCGATTTGATCGCCATCACTCACCCAGGATCTTGTCTTTGAACTGATCGGCGACGGCGGCCTGTGACTTGTCCGCCTTGGCGAATGCCTCGGCATCCAGGAATTCGTAGCGGAACCCTATCT
>DASZQC010000421.1:0-15848 GCA_035549815.1 Dongiaceae bacterium | reverse complement strand
GACGTCGATGGTCGACCGGCGGCCCGAGATATTGAACTGCGCGCGCAGGTCGTAGCCTTTGCCCAGCAGGTTGCGCTCGCGCAGGCCGACATTGCCCAAGGGACCGTCGGCGGTGGAGAAGCCGGCGCCGAAGGACAGCTCGCCGGTCGATTTCTCGGCCACCTTGACCTTGATGAGGGTCTTGTCCGGGCTGTCGGAGGGCACCGCCTGGATGTCGACGCTCTCGAAGAAGCCGAGATTCTTCAACCGCTGCTCGGTGCGCCGCAGCTTGGCGGTGGAGAAGGCGTCGCCTTCCGCGATGCGGAACTCGCGCCGGATCACCTTGTCCTGCGTGCGCACGTTGCCGGAAATGTCGATGCGTTCGACATAGACCTTGGGGCCTTCCTGAATGTCGTAGGTGAGGTTCAGGATCTTGTTCTCGGCGTCGCGGTCGATGCGCGGCCGCACGTCGACGAAGGCGTAGCCCAGACTGCCCACCTGGTCGCTGATCGCCTGGACGCTCTCATCCACCAGATCGGCGTTATACCAATCGCCCTCGTCCGTCTCGACCGAGCCGCGTAGCGTTTCGGGATCCAGGTCTTTGAGGGTCGTCTTGATGTCGACGGTGCCGAGCTTGTAGCGCTCGCCCTCCTCCACCGTGAAGGTGATGAAGAAGGCCTCCTGGTCGGGCGACAATTCGGCGACCGCGGAGACGACGCGGAAATCGGCATAGCCTTCGGACAGGTAGAACTTCCGCAGCGCCTCCTTGTCGAGCGTCAAACGGTCGGGGTCGTAGGTGTCGGTGGTGCTGAGGAACCGGTAGAAGGCGTATTCCTGGGTGATGACCTCGTCGCGCAGGTCGCTGTCGCTGAACACCTTGTTGCCGACGAAATCGATGCGCCTGACTTCGGTCACGTCGCCTTCGTTGATCTCGAACACCAGGTTCACGCGATTCTGGTCGAGATTGATGATTTTCGGCTCGACCGTCGCGGCGAACCGGCCGCTGCGGCGATAGAGGTCCAGGATGCGCTTCACGTCGGCCTGCACGCGGGCCTGGGTATAGACCACGCGCGGCCGCAACTGCACTTCCTGCTGCAGAGCGTCATCGTCGATGCGCTGATTGCCCTCGAAGGCCAGCTTGTTGATGATCGGGTTCTCCGTCACCGTCACCACCAGCGCATTGCCGTCGCGGCGGAAATTGACGTCGGCGAACAATCCAGTGGCGAACAGATTCTTCAGCGCCTGGTCGATGCGCTGCGCATCGAACGGATCGCCGGGATTGATCTGCATATAAGACCGGACGGTCTCCGGCTCGATGCGCTGATTGCCTTCGATTCGGATCTCTTGAATCGGGTCGCCGGAGGAAATCGACTGGGCCAAAGCGCCGGCGACGCCGACAATGAGGGTGCAGAAAACCACCCCCGCGATCAGCGTAAGCCGTTGAAAAAACGCCATTTTGTGGGCCCTGTTAGGTAAACGCGGCCCTAATATAGTCGATCACGTCAAAATAAACCAAGTCGTTCCAGGTCGCGAACAACATGAGGCCCAGAACGAAGGCAATGCCGATGCGGAAACCCCATTCCTGCATGCGTTCGCCGAGCGGCCGGCCGCGGATCGCTTCGATCGCGTAATAGACCAGATGGCCGCCATCGAGCAGCGGCACCGGGAATAGATTCACGAGTCCCAGATTGACCGACAGCATCGCTGAAAAGGTGATCAGCGACCATAAACCCACCTGAGCCAACTCGCCGGAGATGTAGCCGATTCGAATCACCCCGCCGATATCGGCCGCCGGTCGGACTCCGGTCACCATCTGCCAGATGCCCTTCAGCATCACGCCGCTGACCTGGAATACCCGCTCGGCGCCCTCGATCAGGGAATCCACGGGTCCGAGCATGACTCGATCTCCGACCTCGCTGGCGCGCACGCCGAGACGGCCAACCCGCACATCCTTGCCCAGGAAGTCCTTCTCGACGCTGATGTCCGGTGTCACCGCTGTTGTCGTGACGGCGCCGGCTCGCTCGTACTGGATGGTGATCGGCTGGTCCAGATTGAGACGGATGAACTCGGCGATGTCGTCGAAGGTCTGGATGCTGGACCCGTTCAACGCCACAATCCGGTCGCCGGCCTGCAATCCGGCGCGCTCCGCCGCCGAATTGGCGGTCACTTCGCCGATCACCGGCGCCGCCACGTCCTTGCCATGGGTGGCAAAGACCGCCGCAAACACCAGGATGGCGAAGATGAAGTTGGCGATCGGCCCGGCGGCGACAATCGCCATGCGCCGCCACACACTCTTGAAATCGAAGGCGACAGCGCGGTCTTCCGGCGTCATCGCCTTGCCGGCCTCGCCCTCGAACATATTGGCGCCCTGGCCGAACATCTTCACGTAGCCGCCCAGCGGAATGGCGCTGAAGCGCCAGCGGGTGCCGTGCTTGTCGTTGCGGCCGAACAGTTCCGGGCCGAAGCCGATGGAGAAGACTTCCACCCGCACGCCACACAACCGCGCAATCAGGTAATGGCCCAACTCATGCACGAACACGAGCACGGTCAGCAGCAACAGGAACCAGAAGCCGTATTTCGGTATTGCCGCCAGGAATTCCATGTTCGCGTAGCCTTGTGCTGGTTGTTACTGCGCCGCGTTGCGGCGGCGATGGGCGACGGCTTCCGCCGCCCGGCGCCGCGCTTCCGCATCAAGCGCCAGAACCTGGTCCAGGCGGTCGATCAGACCACCCGGCAGTTCCTCCAACACCTGCTCGGCAATCGCGGCGATGTCGGTGAACCGAATCTGACGGTCGAGAAAAGCCGCGACCGCAATCTCGTTGGCGGCGTTCAGCACGGCCGGCGTGCCGCCACCCGCCCTCAACGCCTGGCGCGCGATGCGCAGCGCCGGGAAGCGTGCCGGATCCGGCGCCTCGAAAGTCAATTGTTTGATCTTGCCGAAGTCGAGCCGATCGGCCGGCGCTTCGATGCGCTTGGGCCAGCCGAGCGCATAGGCGATCGGCGTGCGCATGTCGGGGCTGCCGAGCTGCGCCAGCACCGAGCCGTCCTTGTAGGCGACCATGCTGTGGATGACCGATTGTGGATGCACCAGGATCTCGATCTGGCTCTCCGGCAGGCCGAACAGGTGATAGGCCTCGATCAGCTCCAGGCCCTTGTTCATCATGCTGGCGGAATCGACGGAGATCTTGGCGCCCATGCTCCAGTTCGGATGCGCCACCGCCTGCTCCGGCGTCATCTCCGACATCTCGGCCAGGGTGCGCTGGCGGAACGGGCCGCCGGACGCGGTCAGGATGATCTTTTCCACCGCCTCGATATGGTCGCGCTCCAGCACCTGGAAAATGGCGCTGTGCTCGGAATCGACCGGCAGCATCACGGCCTTGTGGCGGGCGACTTCCTTCATCACCAGCGCGCCGGCGCAGACCAGGGTCTCCTTGTTGGCGAGGCCGACCAGGACGCCGCGGCGCACGGCGGCCAGGGTCGGCTCCAGCCCGGCGGCGCCGACGATCGCCGACATGACCCAGTCGGAGGGCCGCGCCGCGGCCTCGATCACGGCCGCGCGGCCGGCGGCCACCTCGATCCCGGTGCAGGCCAAACCGTCCTTGACGGCCTGGTAATGGTCCTCGTTGCCGATGGCCACGAAGCGCGGCTTCAGCAGACGGGCCTGCTCGACCAGCAAGGCGGCATTGCCATGGGCGGTCAGGGCCTCGACGGCATAGGCGTCGGGCTGGCGGGCGATGATATCGATGGTGTTGCGGCCGACCGATCCGGTCGAGCCCAGAATGGTCACGCGGCGCTGCTCCGGCACGGGCCTGAGGGCCTCCTTCATGACCATGTCAGCACGCTCCTTCCGGCCCATACGCCAATCAACAATACCGCCACGGCGACCGCCAGAAGGCCATCGACGCGGTCCAGAACGCCACCATGACCGGGAATGATGTGGCTGGCGTCCTTCACGCCAAAATGCCGCTTGAGGGCAGATTCCACAAGGTCGCCAGCCTGTTCGACGATACCTAAGACCGCGCTCAGGGGGACCAGAAGCCACACATTCGTGTGATTTACGATAAATCCCGTTAAAAATCCTATTAACGCCGCGCCAGCCACCGCGCCACCCAAACCGGCCCAGGTCTTGTTGGGGCTGATCCTGGGCGCCAGCTTCGGCCCGCCGATGCTCCGGCCGGCGATATAGCCCCCGGTGTCCGCCGCCACGACCAGGGCGATGATCCACAGCAGGGTGGCCATGCCCCACTCCGGGTCGTTACGGACCAATACGAGCGCCGTGGCCGGGATCGCCACGTAGAGGACCCCCAGCAGGCTCCAGGCAGCAAGCTTGCTGTCGCGAAACACCCCGCTGGCGAAGGTCGCGATTCCGCCCACCGCCACCGCGATGAGCGCCAGCCCCGCATAACCGCCAAAGCCCGCCAGGAGCACCGCCAGGGCGGCCGTGACCACACCCAGGGTGGCGGACAGCCCCCAGCGATCGGTGGAGGCCGTCGGGACTGCCGTGACCTGCCCCGCCACCTTCCGGTTCGCCACAATGCGGGCCCATTCCCACGCGGCGGCGGCGGCAAAGGCGGCGATGAACAGCGTGAAAAGCGGATGCCCGAAATAGATCGCCGCCGTCACCAACGGCAGCAGCACGGCCGCGGAGATCAGGCGTTTCTGGAGGTTGGTAAGACCGGTTCCTGGCGCGTCAACTGGTGGCGCCATAGCGCCGCTTCCGGTTGCCGAACTCGACGATGGCGGTCTTGAGCTGCTCGCCCGAGAAATCGGGCCACAACGTGTCCATGAACACGAACTCGGAATAGGCGCACTGCCAGAGCAGGAAATTGCTGATGCGCTTCTCGCCGCTGGTGCGCACCACCAGATCGGGATCCGGGATATCCGCGGTGAACAGCCGACCCTGGAACGCCATCTCGTCGATCGCCTCGACCGGCAGTTCACCCGCCCGAACGGCCTGGGCCAGGCGCTGCGCGGCGCGCACGATCTCTGCGCGGCCGCCATAGCTCAACGCCACCGTCAGGTTGAGGCGCCCGTTCCTGCTGGTGCGCAGTTCCGCCGCGTCGATCAGCTTGTTGATGTCGGGCGACAACTTCTCGCGATCGCCGATCACGCGCAGCCGCACGCCGTTGCCGTCGATCTCGTCGATCTCGCGGCGCAGATAGAGCCGCAGCAAACCCATCAGGTCGGTGACTTCCGCCAGCGGCCGCTTCCAGTTCTCCGACGAAAAGCCGAAGACGGTCAGATATTCGATGCCGAGTTCGGCGGCGGCGCGGACCGTACGACGCAGGGCTTCCGCGCCCTCGCGATGTCCCAGCGTGCGCGGCAGGCCCCGCGCCTGGGCCCAACGCCCGTTGCCATCCATGATGATGGCCACATGGCGAGGTGTCCCGCCATCCGCGGCTTCCGCAGCCGCGCCGATCTTCAAAGCGGTCGAGATAGGTTGGTTCACATCAGACCTGCATGATCTCTTTTTCTTTGGCGGCCAGGGCATCGTCGACCTTCTTGATGTGCTCGTCGGTCAGCTTCTGCACCTGGTCGTGCAGGCCCTTGTGTTCGTCCTGCGAAATCTTGCCGTCCTTCTCCTGCTTCTTCAGCATTTCCATGCCGTCGCGGCGGACGTTGCGGACGGCGACGCGGGCCTGCTCCGCGTATTTGTGGGCGATCTTGCTGAGCTCGGCGCGACGCTCCGTACTTAATTCCGGAATCGGCACGCGGACCAATTGCCCGTCGCTCGCCGGGTTGAGGCCGAGGCCGCCATCGCGGATGGCCTTCTCCACTTCCCGCACCAGCCCGCGGTCCCAGACCTGCACCGTGATCATGCGCGGCTCCGGCACGTTCACATTGCCGACCTGGTTCAGCGGCATCGCGCTGCCATAGGCCTGCACCACGATCTGGTCCAGCAGATGCGCGGAGGCACGGCCGGTCCGCAGGCCGCCGAATTCCTTGCGCAAGGCTTCCAATGCGCCGTCCATGCGGCGGCTGAATTCGTTCAATCTTGCATCAACCATGTCACGTCACCCCTGCCCCAGAGAGCTTATTTTCTGGTCTTGATTGCTTTCGACTTCTTGTCGACCGTGGCGCGCGCCGCAGCCACGCGCGGCTTTTTCGTCGCCGCGGGCGCGGCCTGCCGCTCGCCGATGATGGTGTGCTTGCCCTCGCCCAGCATGACGCGGGCGAAATTGCCCGGCTTGTGGATCGAGAACACGATGATCGGGATCTTGTTCTCGCGCGCCAGCGAGATCGCCGCCGCGTCCATCACCTTCAAATCGCGCGACAGGACGTCGTGGTGGCTCAGTTGTGCGAAATGCGTCGCGTCGGGATGCAGCTTCGGATCGGCGGTATAGACGCCGTCGACCTTGGTGCCCTTCAACAAGGCCTGGCAGCCCATCTCCGAAGCACGCAAGGCGGCGGCCGTATCGGTGGTGAAGAACGGGTTGCCGGTGCCGGCGGCGAAGATCACCACGCGGCCCTTCTCCAGGTGCCGGATCGCCCGGCGCCGGATGTATGGCTCGCAGATCGACTGCATGGAGATGGCGGACTGGACGCGCGTGTCCACGCCGATCTGCTCCAACGCATTCTGCATGGCGAGGGCGTTCATCACCGTCGCCAGCATGCCGACATAGTCGGCCGATGCGCGCTGCATGCCCTGGGAGGCGCCGGCGATGCCGCGGAAGATGTTGCCGCCGCCGATGACAAGGCAGCATTCCACGCCGAGGGCGTGGACCTGCTTCACCTCTTCGGCGACGCGGTTGATGGTGGCTGGGTCAAGGCCGAACTCACGCGTGCCCATCAGGGCCTCGCCGGAGATCTTGAGCAACACCCGCTTATAGAGCAGGTCCTTGCCACCGCCTTTAGCCATCAACCGACCTCCGATTCGCAGCCCGCCCCCAGCCTACCTCAACTCACGCAAAGGACTAGGCAGCGTCCTTCTGCTCCTTGTCGATGCCCTCGCCCAGCGCCATGCGGGCATAGCCGGCGATCTTGACCGGCGCGCCGGCTTCCTTGGCGGCCTTCTCGATCACCTGCTTCACCCGGCTCTCGCCGTCGATGACATAGACCTGCTCGAGCAGGACGACATCCTCATAATACTTGCGCAGGCGGCCTTCGACCATCTTGCCGATGATCTCGGCCGGCTTGCCGGAGGCCTTCGCCTGCTCGGCCAGCACCGCGCGCTCGCGCTCCAGCGCCGCCGGATCGACCGCGTCGATGGTCAGCGCCTGCGGGTTGGTCGCCGCGACGTGCATCGCCACCTGCTTGCCGAGGCCGGCCAGAACCGCCTTGTCGCCCGTCGACTCAAGGCCGACCAGCACGCCGATCTTGCCCAGGCCCGGAACCACGGCATTGTGCATGTAGGCAGCGATCGCCCCGTTGCTGACGCTCAGCTTCGCGATGCGGCGAAGCTGCATGTTCTCGCCGATGGTGGCGACCAATTGCGTCAGTTTTTCGGCAACCGTCAGGCTCTCGCCGGGCAACTGCATGGCCTTCAGCGCCTCGATATCGCTGGCCTTAAGCGCCAGCTTGGCGACGGCAGCGACGAAGCCCTGGAACTGCTCGTTCCGGGCCACGAAATCGGTTTCGCAATTGATCTCGACCAGGGCGCCCTGGTTGCCCTCGGCGACCACGCCCACCAGGCCGTCGGCGGCCACGCGGCCGGCCTTCTTGGCTGCGGCGGCCAAGCCCTTCTTGCGCAGCCAGTCGACCGCCTGCTCCAGGTTGCCGCCGTTCTCGGCCAGCGCCTTTTTGCAGTCCATCATGCCGGCACCGGAGACCTCGCGCAGTTCCTTGACCAGCGCCGCAGTAATCTCGGCCATGATTCTTCCTTTCGATTCGCTCTTTTCGTCAGTCTACATACGCCAATGGGGCACTGCGCGTTCCCGCCCAGCACCCCATCGGCTAACCACTTACAGCCGTTAGGCAGTCGCGGCGGCGGCTTCGCCCTCGGCAGCCGGCAGGGCTTCCGCCGGCAGTTCCTCGGACTCGCCGATATCCTTGCCGTGAGAGATGGCTTCCTGCTGCAGGCCGTCAAGCACGGCGCCGGCGAACAGATCGCAATAGAGGGCGATGGCGCGGGTCGCGTCATCGTTGCCCGGGATGCGATAGGTGACGCCCGACGGGTCGGAGTTGCTGTCGCAGACCGCGACGACCGGCACGTTCAGCACGTTGGCTTCCTGAATGGCGATCTGCTCCTTCAGCGTGTCGATCACCACCAGGATGTCAGGCTGGCCGCCCATGTCCTTGATGCCGCCCAGCGCCCGCTCCAGCTTGTCGCGGTCGCGGGTCATCATCAGCAGCTCTTTCTTGGTCAGGCCCTGGGTGTTGCCCGACAGGCGCTCGTCCAGCTCGCGCAGGCGCTTGATCGACTGGGAGATGGTCTTCCAGTTGGTCAGCATGCCGCCCAGCCAGCGGTGGTTCACGTAATACTGGCCACAACGCTTCGCCGCGTCGGCGACCTTGTCGGAAGCGGCGCGCTTGGTGCCGACGAACAGCACGCGACCGCCCGCCGCCGCCACGTCGCGGACGGCCTTCACGGCTTGGTCCAGCATCGGGACGGTCTGCTCGAGGTCGATGATATGGATGCCGTTGCGCACGCCGAAGAGGAACGGAGCCATCTTCGGGTTCCAACGACGGGTGTGATGGCCGAAATGCACGCCAGCCTCAAGCAGCTGACGCATGGAGAAACTTGGCATCGCCATGTAAAAACGTCCTTTTCCGGTTAGGCCTCTGCGGATGAGTGACCGGCCAAAGGACCGGCACCGGAGCGAGACCGGCGGGATTTCTCCCCGCAAGCGCGCGTGATCCGCATGGGATTTAAGCGGCGGTTAGGTAGCCCGCCTGTGGATATTTCGCAAGGTAATTCTCCGCCTTCTCCGCAGGCCGCCTGTCGACGTTAAATATCTTTTAAAATCAATAAATTATTGGGAGATTTGGTTAGGTATCCTGAACCGCCACGATCCCCGGGATCGCCGCCACCGCGCCGCGCACCGGTCCGGACACGGCGTAACGCCCGGGCAGGGTCATCATCACCTCCCAGGACTTGTCCGGCAGGTCGACGGCCAGCTCAACCTTGCCCTTCCCCTTGCCGGCGCGGTCCAGCACCTGGCGCAGACTGGCGATCGGCGCCTCGTCGCGAACGAAGACCCGGAGGCCCGCCGCGGTGTTGGCGACCGCCTTGTCCAGCGGCTCCACCGAATTGACCATCAGGCGCAGCATATCCTCCTCGGCCCGGATATCGACGGAGAGCAGCAGCGGCCGGCCCGGTTCCAGATGCTCCCGCGCCGCCGACAGGCGGTCGGAGAAAATCGTCGCCTCGAACATGCCGGTCTGGTCGGTCAGTTGCAGGAAGGCGAAGCGATTGCCCTTGGCCGAGGTCCGCTCCTGCTTGCCCAGCAGCAGCCCCGCCACCTTGGCCCGCGGCCCGCGGGCGCGCAGATGCGCGGCGAGCTCGGAATAGGACACCACGTCGAGCCGCTTCAGGCTGGCGCCATAGGCATCCAGCGGATGCGCCGACATGTAGAAGCCGATGGCGCCAAACTCGTGCTGCAGGCGGTCCATCGGCGACCAGTCCGGGCCGCCGCCCAAAGTGACCACGGCCTTTGCCGCATCGCCGAACAGACTGTTCTGGCTGCTGGTCTTGGCCTCGGTAACCGCCACCGCCTGGCGCAGCATCTGCTCTACCGCCTCGTGGACCTGCTTGCGGTTCGGGTGGATGGAATCGAAGGCGCCGGCCAGGACCAGGTTCTCGAGTTGCCGCTTGTTCAGGCTCTTCGGGTCCATGCGCTCGCAGAAATCGGCGAGGTTCTTGAACGGCCCGCCCTCTTCTCGCGCCTTGACCATGGTCTGGATGGCGCCGAGGCCGACATTCTTCACGGCCGCCAGCGCATAGCGTACGGCGAGCGTTCCGTCCTTGGTCCGCTCCACCGAGAAGGTCGGGTAGGATTTGTTGATGTCCGGCGGCAGCAACTGGATGTTCTGGCGCTGCAGCTCCTGGCGGAAGACATTGAGCTTGTCGGTGTTCGCCAGTTCGTAGGTCATCGACGCGGCGAAGAACTCGACCGGATAGTTCGCCTTCAACCACGCCGTCTGATAGGCGACCAGCGCGTAGGCCGCTGCGTGGCTCTTGTTGAAGCCGTAGCCGGCGAACTTGTTCACCTGGTCGAAGATCTGGCCGGCATTGTCGGCCTTGACCTTGCGCGCCACGGCGCCCTCGATGAAGGCCTTGCGCTGCGCCTCCATCTCTTCCTTGATCTTCTTGCCCATGGCGCGGCGCAGCAAATCGGCGCCGCCCAGCGTATAGCCGGACAGGACCTGGGCGATCTGCATCACCTGCTCCTGGTAGATCATGATGCCGAAGGTTTCCTTCAGGATGCCTTCGAGCGACGGATGCAGGTAATCCGGCTCTTCCTTGCCGTGCTTGCAATTGATGTAGCGCGGGATGTTGTCCATCGGGCCGGGGCGATAGAGCGCCACGACGGCGATGATGTCCTCGAAGCGGTCGGGCTTCAGCTTTTTCAGCACGTCCCGCATGCCGGAGCTTTCCAACTGGAACACCCCGGTTGCATCGGCGCGCGCCAGCATCTCGTAGGTCTTTTTGTCATCCAGCGGCAGATGCGCCAGGTCGATGTCGGCGCCTTGCGATTTCTTAATGTGCTCGACGGCGGTGACCAGGACGGTCAGCGTTTTCAGGCCAAGGAAATCGAACTTCACCAGCCCGGCCTTTTCCACGTCCTTCATGTTGAACTGGGTGACCAGCATGTCGGAGCGCGGATCGCGATAGAGCGGCACCAGCTCGTCCAGCGGCCGGTCGCCGATCACCACGCCGGCGGCGTGCGTGGAGGCATGGCGGTAGAGGCCTTCGATCTTCTGCGCGATCTCCATCATGCGAGCGACGGCGGGATCCTCCGCCTGCGCCTGCTGCAGCAGCGGCTCGCCGGCGATCGCATCCTTCAACGTGACCGGATTGGCCGGGTTGTTCGGCACCATCTTGGTCAGGCGGTCGACCTGGCCGTACGGCATTTGCAGGACGCGCCCCACGTCGCGCAGCGCGGCGCGCGCCTGCAGCTTACCGAAGGTGATGATCTGTGCGACGCGGTTGCGACCGTAGCGCTCCTGCACGTAGTGCAGCACCTCGTCGCGACGGTCCTGGCAGAAGTCGATGTCGAAGTCGGGCATCGACACGCGCTCCGGATTGAGGAAGCGCTCGAACAGCAGGTTCCACCGCAAGGGATCGAGGTCGGTGATGGTCAACGACCAGGCGACGACTGAGCCGGCGCCGGAGCCGCGGCCCGGCCCCACTGGAATTCCGTGCTGCTTCGCCCATTGAATGAAGTCGGCGACGATCAGGAAATAGCCGGGAAAACCCATCTGGATGATGACGCCCAGCTCGAACTCCAGCCGATCCAGATACGGCTTTTGCGCCGCGCCTTCGACGCCCAGCGCCTTGAAGCGCAATTCCAGCCCTTCACGCGCCTTTTCCCGCAGCACATCGGCCTCTTTGCCGCCCTCCGCGAAGGCCGGCAGGATCGGCTGGCGCGCCGGCGGCATATAGGCGCAGCGCTGCGCGATCACCAAAGTGTTGTCGACAGCCTCCGGCAGATCCTTGAACAACTCGCGCATCTCGCGCGCCGACTTGAAGCGATGTTCCTGGGTGACGCGGCGGCGATCGGGCTGGTCGACATAGGAGCCCTGCGCGATGCAGAGCAGCGCATCGTGCGCCGCATACATGCCCTCGTCGCTGAAGAACACGTCGTTGGTGGCGACGAGCGGCACGTCCAGCGCATAGGCCAAGTCGATCAGCCCGGCCTCGATCTGCTGCTCCGTCGGCAGGCCGTGGCGCTGGATCTCCACATAGAGCCGACCGGGAAAGATCCGCTTCAACCGGTCGAGCGCGAAGCGCGCCGCGTCGGGCCGGTTCTCGACCAGATGCCGACCGACTTCGCCGGCCACACCGCCCGTCAGCGCCAGCAATCCTTCCGCGTGCTTCGCCAATGCGGTGATGGCGACCTGTGGCGGCAGGCCCGGCTCGGTATCCAGGAACGCCAGGCTGGAGAGCTTCATCAGGTTGCGATAGCCGGCCTCATTCTGCACCAGCAGGACCAACTGGTCCGGCGGCGGCCGCAGCGCGCCAAGCTCCACCTCCTCCGGGCGGGTCACCGCGAGCAGGCAGCCGATGATCGGCTGCACGCCCGCCTCCTTGGCATAGGCCGAGAATTCCATCGCACCGAACAGGTTACCCGTATCGGTGACCGCCACGGCCGGCATCTGCTGGCGCTTGGCGAGTTCCACCAATTGCTTGTTCTTCAGCGCGCCCTCGGAGAGCGAATAAGCGGAATGGACGCGCAGATGGACGAAATCGGCGTATGGCATGGGCACTCGGGACTCGGGTCGACCGGAATCAGTCTACCGAGTCGCCGAACGGAAATGACAGAAAGAAAAGTGCCCGCCACCTCTCGGGCGGCGGGCTCAGGCAGAGGCACTACAGGAAGAGAGATAGGGAGCCTAGGCCCCGATTTCGAGGCCGTCTTTTTGCGTGATCGCCACGACCGAGGGGCGCGGCGGCAGATTGTCGGCGAAATCCGGCCAGCGTGTGGTCGGATTGTCCAAGGTTTCGGAATCTTCCGCCGGATGCTGCACGGCGACGAACAGGGTCTTGCCGTCCGGCGTGAAGCACGGACCGCACAACTCGGAGCCGGTCGGGCAGGCGAAGAACATGCGGGTCAGCGCCCGCCCCGCGCCGTCTGTCTCCGTGGCATAGAGGCCATCGGCGATGCCGAAATCCGGCGCGCCGTCGGTGGCGATCCACATGCGGCCCTGGGGATCGAAGGCGATGTTGTCGGGGGCCGCGAACCAGCCGTTCACACTGGTGCCCGGATTGTAAGCGCTGCCCTCCTCCGGTTTCGCCGGATTGCCGGCCAGCAGGAACACGTCCCACTTGAAGCTCGAAGCGGCATGGTCCGCATCCTTGCCTTCGCCCGGAGGCGACATTTCCAGGATGTGGCCGTACTTGTTCTCCGCCCGCGAATTGGCGGCGTCCACCTGCTCCGGCTTGCGCTTGGCGTTCTTGGTCATCACCGCATAGACGCGGCCATTGACCGGGCTCGCCTCAACGTCTTCCGGCCGGTCCATCGGCGTGGCGCCGAGCAGATCGGCGGCCAGGCGCGTCTTGACCAACAGCTCGCCCTGATCGGCGAAGCCGTTCTCCGCCGTCAGGCCATTCTGGCCGTGCACCAGCGGCAGCCAGGTCAGCGTGCCGTCGGCGTTGAACTTCGCCACCGAGAGTTCGCCTTCGTCGAGCAGGCCCTTGTTGGCGGCGCGGTCGTTCGGGTTGAACGTGCCCTTGGTGACGAAGCGATAGATGTATTCGAAGTAATCGTCGTCGCCCATATAGACCACCACACGGCCGTCTTTGTTGATGACGGTGGTGGCGCCCTCGTGCCCGAAGCGGCCGAGCGCGGTGCGCTTCACCGGCGCGGTGTTCGGCTCGTACGGGTCGATCTCCACCACCCAGTCGAAGCGGTTCGGCTCGTTCGGCTCCTTGTCGAGGTGCAGGCGCTCTTCGACGCGGGCAAAGCCGTAATAGTCGGAGCCGTCATAGCCGTAGCGGTCGAGCAGATCCGCATTGGCCGCTTTTGCGGCGTCGCCGCCGAACGTGTCCGACAGGCCTTCCTCGCAAGTCAGGATGGTGCCCCAGGGCGTGGTGCCGCCGGCGCAGTTGTAGCCGGTGCCGATCACCTTGGTGCCCGTGGCATCGGCGGAGGTCTTCAGCAGCGCGTGGCCGGCGGCCGGGCCGGAGACATGAATTTCCGTGTAGCCGTTGATGCGGCGGTTGTACTGGCTGTCCGGCACGTAGGCCCATTTGCCATTCTCTTTCTTGATCTCGACGATCGTGTGGCCCCAGGCGGCCATCATCGCCTTGATCTGGTCCTCGCTCGCCTTGGCCGCCGCGTCGTCCTCGGTCATGCCCGGCCACATGATGTGCGGATCGGGATATTCGTTATTCACGCAGAGCAGGCCGTGCTCGCTGTTGCCGGAGCCGACCGGCAGCGGCATGTAGCCGATGAAGTCGCAATTGTAGCCGAACCATTTGCCCTGGTTGTCGGCGGTGATGGCGGCAGGATCGAACTCCGCGCCCTTCACCAGCGGGTCGCCCCAGCGGATCAGGATGTTGGCGTCATAGCCGGGCGCTACATGGTGGGTCTGGTCGTAGACCTTCTCCAGCTCGGTGAACTTGAGCGTGCCCATCGCCGCCTGGCTGACGCGCGACCACACGCCGGTTCCGGCAGCGACCACCGCGGCGCCGGCCATGCCGAGCAGCGCCTGGCGACGGCTCAACCGCGCCTCGACCATTTCAATGTACGTGTTCGATGAGTGTCCGATTTGTGACATGCTTCTCCCCGTCCGATTCCAGAAACGCTTGAGACCAAGGAGAACGTGGCCGCCCGCTCCGACTCTGCGCGTGACGAAAAGATGAATGTGCCGTGACTTAGGCTGTGGACAAATCCGCCAAAAGAAATGGCCCCTCACTCCGTGAATGAGGGGCCAAGTGAACAGGGGAAGCTCTGGTGGGAGCTTCTCCGGGGGAACTGTTAGGCGCCGACCTCGCCGCCGCCTTTCTTCACGATGGCGACGACGGAGGGACGTGGCGGCATGTTGTCGGCGAAATCCGGCCAGCGCGTGGTCGGCGCGTCGAAACTGCCATCCTCGCTCGGGTGCTGCACGGCGACGAAGAAGGTCTGTCCGTCCGGCGTGAAGGCCGGGCCGCACAATTCGGCGCCCTGCGGGCAACCGAGGAAGTGCTTGGTGATGGCGCGGCCGGCGCCATCGGTATCGGCCGCCCACACGCCGTCATGCACACCGTGATCCGGGAAGCCATCGGTGGCGATCCAAAGGCGGCCCTTTGGATCAAAGGCGATGTTGTCCGGGTTGGCGAACCAGCCGCTGTCGCTCACCTCGCCGCCGTACTTCGCACCTTGCGCGGCGTCCTTCGGATCGCCGGCCTGGAGGAAGATGTCCCAGGCGAACTTGGTCGCGGCGTGATCGCCGCTCGGCGGGGTCAGCTCGATGATGTGGCCCCACAGGTTCTCGGCGCGGGCATTCATCGCGTCGACCTGATCGGCCTTGCGCTTGTTGTTCTTGGTGAGCACGACATAGACCTTGCCGCTGACCGGGTCGGTCTCCACGTCTTCCGGACGGTCCATCTTGGTGGCGCCCAGGAGGTCGGCAGCACGGCGCGTCTCGATCAGGATGTCGGCCTGGGAGTTGAAGCCGTTGGCGGCGGTCAATTCGCCCTGGCCATGGACCAGCGGCAGCCATTCCACCGACCCGTCCTCGGCGAACTTGGCGACGAACAAGGTGCCGTCATTGAGCAGCGCCGAATTGGCCGTGCCGGCCGCCGGGTCGAAGGTGCCGTTGCTCACATATTTGTAGACATACTCGAACACCTCGTCGTCGCCGGTATAGACCACGAGGCGGTTGTCCGGATTGACGACGGTGGTGGCGGCTTCATGCTTGAAGCGGCCGAGCGCGGTGTGTTTCACCGGGGTCGAGGTCGGATCATACGGGTTGATCTCGACGATCCAGCCGAAGCGGTTCGGCTCGTTCAACTCCTTGGTGACATCGAAGCGGTCGACGAACTTGCCCCACGGATAGCTGGGCGAGCCCTTGATGCCGTAGCGCTTGTAGTTTTTCTCCTCGGCAGTACCGGCCGGATCGCCGCCGAAATACTGGTGGAAGTTCTCTTCCGCGGTCAGCACGGTGCCCCACGGGGTCGAGCCGCCGCCACAATTGTTGATCATGCCGAGCACCTTGGTGCCCGTGGCGTCGGCGGAGGTCTTCAGGCGATCATGGCCGGCCGCCGGACCGGTGATGGTCAT
>DASZQC010000420.1:0-1941 GCA_035549815.1 Dongiaceae bacterium | reverse complement strand
CCGTATATTTGAAGAATTCAATTTCCATATATTGACGGCAGAGCTATTACTGTCGAACACGTGTAGGGGTCCTGGGTTTTAACAACTCCAGGTTAGGGACGGAGAGTACGATGGTGGATGACGGCAAGAAAAACGGCCTGTTGCCGATGGTGACGGAGATTGTCGCCGCGCACCTTTCCAACAACACAGTCACGATGACGGAAATTCCGCGGCTGATTAATGAGGTGTATGCCGCGCTCAGCAATCTGGGCCAGGCGCAGTCCAAGCCGGCCGAGCGCCAGGAACCGGCCATCCCGCTGAAGAAGTCGGTCACCGCCGACTACATCGTCTGCCTGGAGGACGGCAAGAAGCTGAAGATGCTGAAACGGCATCTGCGCACCGCCTACGGGCTGACGCCGGAACAATATCGCGAGAAATGGGGCCTGCCGGCCGATTATCCCATGGTGGCGCCGAATTACGCGAAGAAGCGCAGCACGCTGGCGCGGCAGATCGGCCTGGGCACCGGCGGCCGGCGGCGCTGAATCGTTACCTTCTGAATCGTTACCGCTGAATCGCCTTCGTCACCGGAAAAACCCTTTCCGGATTGGGGCGAAGCGCCGGCGACAGCGACCGGCAGGACCGCCGCGAGATGAGTCGCGGCAAAAGGTTTGCGCGGGTCGCCGACTGTGGGCAAAATGACCCAAAATCGACCGCAGCGCCGTGGGGCGCGGCGGAGACGACCAGCGGGCGGAGCGAACCGGCCGCTCGCAGCAGTGGGGCAGGACATTGAGCGTTGTGTCGCGACTTGAGAAATTGTGCCAGGAGAAGGGCCTGAAGATGACCGAGCAGCGCCGCGTGATCGCGCGCGTGCTGTCCGACGCCGAGGACCATCCGGACGTGGAGCAGCTCTATCGCCGGGCCTCCAAGATCGACCCCGGCATTTCGCTCGCCACCGTCTATCGGACCGTGCGCCTGTTCGAGGAAGCCAACATCCTGGAGCGGCATGATTTCGGCGACGGCCGTGCCCGCTATGAAGAGGCGCCGGAGAATCACCACGATCACCTGATCGACCTGCAATCGGGCCAGGTCATCGAGTTCACCAACGAGGAAATCGAGAAGCTGCAGCATCGCGTGGCCGAGCAGCTCGGCTACAAGCTGATCGGCCATCGCTTGGAGCTCTATGCCACGCCCATCGCCGGCAGGGCCAAGAAGAGATGAAACCCGCCTTGGCGGTGCCCGCCAGGGCAGTCGAGGTGCGGCTGGCGAGCCTGGAACTACGTGTCGCTGAAAGCACGGCGGAGATCGAGGCGGCCCAGGAGCTGCGCTTCCGTGTCTTCTATGAGGAGCTGAACGCGCAGCCGACGCCGGAAATGGCGGCGAAGCGCCGCGACTTCGACAGCTTCGACCCCTATTGCGATCACCTCATCATCATCGACCACGACAAGGGCGAGGGCGCCGACGGCATCGTCGCCACCTATCGCCTGATGCGGCGCGACCAGGCGCGGCGGCGCGGGCAGTATTATTCGATCGACGAATATGACATCTCGCCCCTGGTGAACTATCCCGGCGAGATCCTGGAGCTCGGCCGCTCCTGCGTCGATCCCGCCTATCGCACCAAGGCGGCGATGGGGCTGCTGTGGAAGGGCATCGCCGACTACATCCTGCATTACAATATCGGCGTGCTGTTCGGCTGCGCCTCGTTCCCCGGCACCGATCCGGACGAGCACAAGGTGGCGCTGTCCTATCTCTATCATCGCCATCTGGCGCCCCCGGAATATCGCGCCAGGGCGCTGCCGGAGCGCTACGTGTCGATGGACATGGTGCCGCTGGACCAGATCGACGAGAAGCGCGCCTTCCTGTCGCTGCCGCCCTTGATCAAGGGCTATCTGCGGCTTGGCGGCTTCGTCGGCGACGGCCGTGCCCGCTATGAAGAGGCGCCGGAGAATCACCACGATCACCTGA
>DASZQC010000419.1:0-2213 GCA_035549815.1 Dongiaceae bacterium | reverse complement strand
TCCGTCTGCCGGTCATTCAGGCCAGCGAAATATGGGTATTTGAGGACGAGATCGGACATCGAGTCGCTTCGGGAAATCTGCATGCCGCAGTTTATACACATGGTCGTCGCGGCTTGACAGGACAAGTCGCGAAGCGTCAGTAAGGTCGCATCACCCACAGCAGGAACAACAGGGAGGTGCGCATGACGAGCGCGGCGGAAACCATCACTTTGCCGGGCGCCATGCCGGGCACGTCGCGGCAATTGCGCGTGTTCAACTTCGGGGAACCGGGTGCCCGCCCCAAGGTCTATATCCAGGCCGGCCTGCATGCCGACGAGCCGCCGGGAATGATGATCCTGCGCGAATTGTGCAAGCTGCTGACCGCCGCCGAGGATGCCGGCCAGATCACCGGCGAGATCATCCTCATCCCCATGGCCAATCCGCTCGGCATCGACCAGGCGGTGAACAGCGCCATCATGGGCCGCTTCGAACTCAGGACCGGCACCAATTTCAACCGCGCCTGGCCGAATTTCGGCGACGGCCTTGCCGACGCCGTGCGCAAGCGCCTGGGCGACGATCCGGAAGAGAATGTCGAGATCGTGCGGCGCGAGTTGAAGCGGCGCGTTGCCTCGTTGAAGGCCGACAGCCCGGCTATGGCCCAGCGCATCGCGTTGACCCGGCGTGCCTATGATGCGGACCTGGTGGTCGATCTGCATAGCGACGATGAATCGCTCACCTACATGATGTCGACCCCGGAATTGTGGGACGAGGCCAAGCGTTTCGCCGCCGATGTCGGCGTGCATTCGCTGCAGCCGAGCGGCAACGGCACCGGCGCCATCTGCTTCGACGAGTGTTTCCTGAAGCCGTGGACCGACCTGCACGCCGAGTTCGGCGACCGCGTTCCCGCCGCCACCAAAGCCTTCACCTTCGAGATGGGCGGCGTGCTCGACGTCGATCCGAAACAGGCGGCGCGCCATGCCCAGGGTTTCCTGCGCTATCTGCGCCGCATCGGCTGCCTGGCCGGCAACGCGCCGCGCAAGAGCGGCAACGGCGTCGAGGAATTCAACGAGTTCGAGATGCTGGACAGCCCGGCCGGCGGATTGCTGCTCTATCCGCAGGAGCTCGGCGAATGGGTCTCTCCCGGCGACGTGATCGCCGAGATCGTCGACCCCAGCGCCCCCGATCTCGACGCGCCGCCGATGCAGATCAAGGCCAGCATGAAAGGCTGCGTCGTCTCGCGCCGCCTGTCGCGGCAGGTTTCCTTCGGCGACTTCGTCATCATGCTGGGCGGCCGCGAGAAGCCGAAAAGCGGCAAGCAGAAGTCGTTGATTGATTGAGCGTCAGGGGAGCCTTGGAGAGCAGGTCATGAGCAGTGAACGCCTAATCATAACCTGTATTCCCTCCTTGGTTTCTATTCTGCTCGGGCGCGAAGAGGAGAAGGGCTCGCCTCTGACCGAGCAGGAAGTCCTGAACATTCGCAATCAGGCAGTCGCCGTTGCACTTCCTGTGGAAGCTGCGGCGAATGTCGTGAAGGAACGTGGCTATCGCGACATAGACCCGGATCATTGCTGGGAAGAATGGCAGCGCTATCGGCTCAACCTTGACATGCTGGTGCTGCCCAAGGCGTAATCGCACATCCTTCCAACAACGAGTTCCCCATGACCAAGAAGATCCTGCGCATCGCGCTCAATTCCATGAGCCCGGGCACCGAGCGCTTTGTGAAGGCGCACCGCTACGGTACGCCGGGCGCGCGGCCCAAGGCCTATCTGCAAGCCTCGCTGCATGCCGACGAGATTCCCGGCATGCTGGTCGCGCATCATTTGATCGGCCTGCTCGACGCGGCGGATGCGCGCGGCGAGATCAAGGGCGAGATCATCGTGGTGCCGGTCGCCAATCCGGTCGGCGCCGGCCAGGTCGTCAACACCACATTCGTCGGACGCTACGATTTCCGCAGCGGCATCAACTTCAACCGCCGCTGGCCCGATCTGTCGGTCGGCCTCGCCGACAAAGTGAAGGGCAAGCTCACGAAGGATGCCGACAAGAACATCGCGATCGTGCGCCAAGCGCTGGGCGAGGCGATCGACGGCATCCATGCCACCAGCGAAACGGCGATGCTGAAGAAGGAGCTGCTCCGCCTGTCCTTCGATTCCGACATCGTGCTCGATCTGCATTGCGACGACATTGCGCTGATGCATATCTTCACGACGCACGTCTATTGGCCGCGCGCGCAGGAC
>DASZQC010000418.1:0-2558 GCA_035549815.1 Dongiaceae bacterium | reverse complement strand
GCATCAGATGGTTGATGCTGCGCGGGACGATCTGGTCGGTCAGCGTGAAATGCAGCACCGCCACCAGCCCGACGGCGGGCAGGAAGGCCAGCAGGATCTGGTAATAGGGCGCGCCGGCCGATTTCAGCGCCAACGTTTCGTTGTTGCGCTCGAACTTGGCCAGCGACAGCAGCGTTGCCATCAGCACGCTGAAGGGGATCAGGAATACCGCGAGTTCCGGCAGGCGCCACACGGCATATTCGAGCACGGCATAGGCGTCGTCCGGATGGCGGTCCAGGACTTCGTCGCTGTTGCCCAAGAGGTCGACGATCTGCAACAGCGCGGTGAAGCTGATCCACAGGACGAAGAAATTCCACAGGAAGGTGCGCAGCGCGTAGCGCATGAAAATGATCATGCCGCGCGCCTCCGCGGGATAAGCGCGTTGCAGCGCCGCTTGAACCAGCCCCAGCCGTCATCGATCAGGCCGAACAAGGCGCTGAACGGGTCGCGGCCAAGACCGGAATTCGCCAAATGAAACGCATAGGCACTGCCCGTCGCGAACAGCAGGAACGGAATCCAGAGCGCGACGAAGGATGACAGCCGCCCGTTCTCCGCCATGTCTTTGCCGAATTGCAGGGCCTGATAATAGAAGATCAGGATGGCGATGCCGGCGACGATCCGGGTGCTGGCCGGCGATCGTCGTGAGCTGAGGCCGATCGGGATCGCCAGCAGCGGCAGAAACAGCACGGTGAGCGCGCGGACGGTGCGATAGTTGATCTCCGAGGTAATATCCTCCGGGTCCAGCTTCAGCTCGGGAGGGGGCGGAGTGATGTAGGCCCGGAGCAACTCCACGAAGTTCATCTCGGATTCTTTGCGCGTCTCGCGGAACGGATCGGGCGCGACCGCTTCCAGCGGCAGCTTCATTTCGGTGAATTCGGCCGCCTTGCCGCCGGTGCCGTCCGGTTTGGACTGGATGCGGATGCCGTCATACAGGATCAGTTGCAGCGAGAAGTTCCGCGGGTCGTTGGTCAGTTCGCCGGTCTGGGCGGAGAGCACGATATTGTTGCCGCTCTCGTCATTCTCCTGGATGAAGATGCGGAACAGGGCACGGCCGCCTTCGGAGATGTCGCCGATCAGGATCGTCTTGCCGCCGAAGCCGCTGAAGAACGCACCGCGCTCGATGGCCGAGTTCCACGAGGTCTCCGTCACCAGGTAGACCAGCGCGCGATAGGCATAGCGCGTATAAGGCTGCAGGAAGCCGAGGATGATGACCGAGGCGACGGTCAGCACGACCGCCATCGCCATCATCGGCGCGGCGAGGCGGCGCAGCGACAGGCCGCTGGCGCGCATCACGTCCAACTCGCTGTCGTTCGACATGCGCAACGTGGCGTACAGGATGCCGACGAAAAAGGCCGCGGGAATCGCGATCGCCAGGTAGTGCGGCACCAGATTGCCGAGCATCTTCAAGATCAGCGTCAGCGGACCGCCGCGATTGGCGAACAGATCGAGCAGGCGGATCAAGCGCTCCAGCAGCAAGGCCGCCATGCCGATCAGGATCGCCGCGGCGAGCGGCCAGCTCACCCGTTTCAGCACATAGCGATCGATCAGTTGCAGGCGCATCGGATGTCTCAGCCCTTGCGCCAGGCGCCGATGAGGGCGTCCCGCACCGCGCTCGTCAGGTTCGCGTCGATCTCGACCGGCTGCGTCAGATCGGCCGGCTTGGGCCAGAAGCCGTCCTTGACCTCGCGCCCGGCAAAATTGCGCGCCGTGGCATAGCGGGGCAGGACATGAAAATGAACGTCAGGATCGACCATCATCAGCATTAGATAGTTCAACTTATCCGGCGCGAAAGCCCGCGCCAGCGCGGCGTCGAGATCGGCGGTCACTTGCGCCAGCTCCGCGAAGGCGCTCCCGGAAATCTGCGAAAACGCCTTGGCCGCGTCGGTGCACACCAGTACCAGCGCCCCCAAGGTCACCTGTTGCGGCCGGACCAGCACCTGCCAGTGGCGATAAGCGCGCACGAGCGTCTCCGGATGGCCGAATTTTGCGGCCGTCGCGTTCGGCGGCGTGCTCCCCAATTTTGCCCTCTGGTCCCAGTTCAGCCTTGCGATCGCCCACGGGCGCAGGCCTATCGCCAGCGACTGATTAGCACAGTTGGCGGTCATCGCGCATTGTTAATGCCCTTATTAACCGGCCGGTCGCGGAATTGTTAACATATAGCTCCCGGCTGCGGCGATTCGCCCCTGATCGGCAGCCAGACCGCGAATTTCCACCGAAACCCGCCAGTTCGGGCCCGCCTCGCCGACTCGATAGACGTTGTAGGCGGCGGCATCCTTGTGTCCCTTCCGGACGGCGGAGGCGGAAGGCACGCCAATCGCCGGCGTGGTGCCGATCTGGCCCAGCGAGGCCATGTGCATGTGCCCATGCAGGACCAGCTCCGCACCGGCCGTGCGGATGACCTCCTGGAACGGCTCGGCGTCGAGCAGGGACTTGCGCTTGTAGGCGCCGCCGGCAAACGGCGGATGATGAATCAGCACCACGCGGAAAGTTTCCGGCGAGCGCAGTTCCGTCAAGGTGCG
>DASZQC010000417.1:0-3015 GCA_035549815.1 Dongiaceae bacterium | reverse complement strand
GGTGCGGTCGACCAGATCGGCATGCTTGTCTTCGCCCGTCGCGTTCCAGGCGGCGATGGCATCGGCATAGATCTCCTCGGTCTTCGCCGGCCTGGCCAGCGCGTCGGCCAGGTCGCGCGGCGCCAGCGGCCCGATCCAGGCCGCGTTCCACAGGCCTGGCGCCTCGCGCAGGCCGGACAGCATGCGCTTGATCTTGAAATCCAGGCTCATATAGCGGTGCGAGACCGGCAGCAGTCCGGCGATGAAGCCGACGGCGCTGCGCATGCCCTTCGGCACCATCGCATCATAGAGCCTGGCCCAGCGCAGGCCCTTGAAGGTCTCGTAGCCGGCGAACAATTCATCACCGCCATCGCCCGACAGCACCACCGGAAGATGCCGCCGCACATGGCGGAACAGCAGATAACAGGCGACGAGGGACGAATCCGCGATCGGCTCGTCCAGCCGGCTCAGCATCTCCGGCACGATGCCGGCGGCATTGTCGAGCGTCAGATGATCGACAACATGTTGTGTCCCGTAATGCGCGGCGACGCGCGCGGCATAGGGCGATTCATCGAAGCTCGGCTCGTCGAAGCCGATGGAGAAGGTTTTGACCGGCTGGTCGCTGGTCTCCGCCGCGAAATGCACGACGCTCGAGGAATCGATGCCGCCGCTCAAGAGCACGCCGACCGGCACGTCGGCGGCGAGGCGCATGGCGACCGCGCGCTTCAGCCGCGCGCGCAATTCCTCGACATAGGCGCCGACATCCTCCGCCCGCGCGCCGCGATCCGGCTCCAGTTCGAACGACCAGTAATGCCGCAGCTCGCGCGCGCCGGACGCGATGTCGAGCGTCAGCCAGGCGCCGGCCGGAAGCTTGTGCACCCGGTCATAGATGCTGCCGGCACCGGGCACGAAGCCGTAGGCGAAATATTTCTGCACCGGCAGCACGCCCGGCGTCAGATGGATTGCCGGATGACGCGCCAGCGCAATCGTCTCCGAAGCAAAGGCGAAGACATGGTTCTGGTCGGTGTAATAGAGCGGCTTCTCGCCGAAGCGGTCGCGGCTCAGCAGCAGGCGCTTCTTCTCCAGGTCGTAGAGCGCGAAGGCCCACATGCCGTTGAGGCGGCGATGCATGCCCTCGATGCCCCAGGCGAGATAGGCCTGCAGGATCACCTCGGTGTCGGAATGGTCGCTGAGGAATTTGCGTCCCGCCGCTTCCAGGTCGCGGCGCAGTTCCGCATGGTTATAGATCTGGCCGTTGAAGATGAGGACACAGCGGCGCTCCGCATCCCACATCGGCTGGTTGCCGCCGGCGATATCGAGGATGGCGAGCCGCCGCTGGCCCAGATGCAGGCCGCTTTCGGCGTCGATATGGACGCCCTCGCCGTCCGGGCCGCGATGCGCCAGCGCGCGGGTCATCGCCGCCAGAATCTCCGGCTTGGGCGCTCCGATGAATCCAACGATCCCGCACATGGCGCTGTGACTTAGCAGATTGCCGGCAAAAGGAAACTATATCGTCATCCGGGGCGGTCTGCCTTCTCCCACCCGGGCCTCATCCCATCTGGGACGCGCGCTCGCGCCACATCAGCAGGGCGCTGGGCAGGCCGAGCAGGGTGACGGCGATCGAGGCGCCGCGCACCACCAGCGCCACCAGCAGGGCGTCGCCCGAGGGCACGCCGCCCAGGCCCAGCAGCAGCACCAGCGCCGCCTCATAGACGCCGATCCCGCCAAAGGAGATCGGCAGGCCGGACACGATCGCGGCGATGCCCACGGCGAAGACGATCACCGGCAAATCCACCGGGCGGCCAAGATCGTGGAGCGCCACGGCGAACAGCGCCAGAACGCAGCCGACATTGAACAGGCTGGAAATGAAGAACTGGGCTTGCGCGCCGCGATGGTGGCGCAGGCGCACCTGCATGCGGCCGGTTTCCGCCAGCATGGCCCCGAGGAAGCTCCAGCCGCGCAGCAGCAACCCGGCGCCGGCCGGCGCGCCGCTGATCCGGCGGCCGCTCAGCCATTTCAGCAACAGCAGCAACGCCAGCACGGCAAAGCCGCCGGTGGCGACGATGGTCAGATGCAGCCACGGCGCCAGCCAGCCCATCGGCCACAGCGAGGCGAACACGATCAGCAGGACATAGATGGAGACCTGCATGGCGCGCTCATAGGCGATGGCGCCGATGGCGACCGCCATGCTGCCGCAGGCCCGGCCCATCAGCAGGATGCGCAGCCCATCCAGGCCAAGCGTGCCGGGCATGAAGTTGTTCAGGAACAACCCGGCAAACACCGTGCGCCAGGAGCGACCGAAGCTTTCATGCACACCGACCGTCGCCAGCAACGCGCGCCAACGCCAGATCAGCGAGGCCTGCGCCAGGAAGTTCAGCAGCACCACGCCGATCACCCCGCCGATCGACAGCGCCGCCGCGGCTTGCCGCAATCCCTGCCAGTCGACGACGAAGACGAGCGCCGCGACCAAGGCCACGCTGACGCCGATCTGGAGCGCCAGGGTGACGGCGCGGGCCTTGCGCTTGCGCGGCGCCGGCTCGCTCACGCCCGAACGGCTCTGCGGCTAGGACGCGGCATGCTCGCCGCGCCGCGCCTTCAGCGCGTCCAGGATACGGTGCCGCTCTTCCGGCGTGGAGATGATCCAGTCGCGGATCTCGTCGATGGTGCGGTGGCAGCCGATGCACCAGCCGGTCTTGGGGTCGATCTGGCAGACGCTGATGCAGGGCGAGGGCGGGCCGCTCATCAGCAGCCGGCGCCGCTCCTCGCGCCGCTTCTCCCGCGCCAACTGGCGCTGCCGTTCCGGATCGTCGCTCATGCGCCCTTGGCTAGCCCTTTGTCATCGCATGCGAATCCGCCTCCCGAGTCGGTTTGCGGATCGCCAGCGGCGGTCTATTATCACGGCGCCAGGAAGCTTGAACAGCAGCACCGAAGGGGGAAGCCCGTGCCGCCGCATATCGGCCGCTGGGGGCATAGCGTCGCCCTCGCCCGCCTGATCACCGGGCTCATGCTGTTCGCGTATGTGCTCACCCACAATTT
>DASZQC010000416.1:0-2064 GCA_035549815.1 Dongiaceae bacterium | reverse complement strand
ACCGGCTGCTGGACAAGATGCCGATTTAGCGACTGCTTCCCCTGTCATCCCGGCCAAGCCGCGCAGCGGCGCAGAGCCGGGAACCATGCGGACTATCAGCGTCGCGGTTGTATGGCATGGGTCCCGGCTCGCGCAGCTTCGCTGCTTGGCCGGGATGACAACTAGAGGAGCCGCCCGGCTCTAGCGTTTGCCTTGAAAAAACGCCCTCAGCAGGGTCGCACTTCGCGTTTCATCCAACCCGCCGAACACCTCCGGCCGGTGGTGGCAGGTCGGCTGCTGGAAGATCTTCGGGCCATGCTCCACGCCGCCGCCCTTCGGGTCGCGCGCGGCGAACACCAGGCGGCGAATGCGCGCGAAAGAGATCGCGGCGGCGCACATCGGGCATGGCTCCAAGGTCACGTAGAGATCGCACAGGGGCAGGCGCTTTTCCTTGCGCCCCGTGGAGACGGTGCGGATCACCAGCATCTCGGCATGGGCGGTCGGGTCATGCAGTTCCTCGACCCGATTGTGGTTGGCGGCCAGCACCTGGCCGGTGGTGGAATCGACCAGCACGGCGCCGATCGGCACCTCGTCGCGGGTCGCGGCGGCCTCGGCCTGGCGGAAGGCCAGGCCCATGAAATCGCTCTCGGTATGGGGGTGCAGAACCGTGGTCATGCCGCACTTGAGCCTGCGCCCTGCAATCCCGTCAAGCCTGCCCCGGTCTCAAGGCTTGGCCGCCACACTTGAGCCCCAATGGCCCCTAGTCTAGGGTCCGGCCAGCCAAGGAGCCCCCAATGCCCAGCAAGACAGGCCCGATTGTCGGCCTGACCCTCGACACCGCGCCGCCGACCGGCCTGTCCAAGGTCGGCCGCTATTTGATCCGCGAGAATTACTGCTCCGCCGTGGCCCAGGCCGGCGGCATCCCCTTCGCCCTGCCGCACGAACCCACCTTGGCGGAAGCCTATGCCGACCGCATTGACGCGCTGGTGGTCACCGGCGGGGCCTTCGACGTCGACCCGAAATTGTTCGGCGCGGAAAGCCGCCACGCGACGGTCGTTCTGAAAGAGGGCCGCACCCAGTTCGAGTGGGACGTGACCAAGGCGATGCTGGACCGCGACAAGCCGGTGCTCGGCATCTGCGGCGGCGAGCAGCTCTTGAACGTGATCCTGGGCGGCACGCTCATCCAGCATATCGAGGACGAGATCGCAGGTCACGTGCTGCACGAGCAGCCGAACCCGCGCACCGATCCCGGCCACATTGTGAAGGTCACGCCCGGCACCCTGCTGCATCGCCTGACCGGCGTTTCGGAGATTCCCGTCAACAGCGCGCATCATCAGGCGGTGAAGGCGGTCGGCCCGCAGGCGGCGATCAATGCCGTTGCGCCGGACGGCGTCATCGAGGGCATCGAATCCAGGATTCACCGCTTCTGCCTCGGCGTGCAGTGGCACCCGGAATTCCACATCACCGCCAGCGACACCAAATTGTTCGCCGGCCTGATCGCGGCCACGCGCGCATGAACAGCACCAAGGAATTTGAAGGCGAACGCATCGCCAAGGCCATTGCGCGGGCCGGCATCTGTTCGCGCCGCGACGCGGAAGCGATGATCCTGGAGGGGCGGGTCTCGGTCAACGGCAAGAAGCTCTCCTCGCCCGCGCTCAACGTGACGGAGCGCGACGACATCCGCGTCGACGGCAAGCCGCTGCCGCAGAAGGAACGCACGCGCCTGTTCCGCTATTACAAGCCGCGCGGCCTGGTCACCACGGCCAAGGACCCGGAAGGACGGCCGACCGTGTTCGACTCGCTGCCGGAAGGCTTGCCGCGCGTCATCTCCGTCGGCCGCCTCGACCTCAATTCGGAAGGGCTGCTGCTGCTCACCAACGACGGCGAGCTGGCGCGGAAATTGGAACTGCCGGCGACCGGCTGGGTGCGGCGCTATCGCGTGCGCGTGAACGGCGACGTGGATCAGAGCCACCTGGCTCAGCTCAACAAGGGCATCGAGGTGGACGGCGTGCGCTACGGCGCGATCCAGGCGACGCTCGACCGCAAGACCGGCGACAACACCTGGCTGACCATGAGCCTGACCGA